>JBJEJS010000340.1:0-1787 GCA_051878235.1 Candidatus Cryptobacteroides sp. | reverse complement strand
GATTATCTTGAGTCTGCGGATATAAGTGTCAATAACAGGAGAGTGTGTTGCTCGACAATCGGAATGATATGTCTTAGGGCAGGGGAGCACCAGAAGGCATTGTCTTTTCTGAAGGAAGCGGAAGTTTATGCTGCCGGCGACAAACAGCAGGAGTATGAGATAGCGATGCAGATTGGCGCTGCCCTTTTTCAGGCGGGACTGTATGAGGAGTCACATCAGTATTATGCCCGCCTGCTTGAGGTATCAGGGGAGATATATGGTAATCCGTCAAAAGAATATGCCGAAGCATTGACACATCTTGCAAATATTGAGGCTTTCTGTGGTTTGATTGATGACGGTTCGGAGCACTTCATACAGGCTTTCAAAATGAACAGGGACATCATTCGCTCCCAATGGAAATATGCCTCAGGGAATTCCAGGGAGAAACTCTGGCTGGAGGTTTCTTCAATGTTTTTTCAGATGGCTGCATATAGTATTGCCGCCGGGCATTCCTCTGATGAGTTCACTGCGGCGGCTTATGATGCACTCCTTCTGTCCAAAGGATTGATGCTGGCGACAGAAAAGTCTTTTGCAAAGGCTGTAAAGAATGATCCGGATCCGTCTGTCTCGGAATTGTATTCGGAAATTGTTGAAATCCAGAGGCGTTTGTCAAAAGGAAATCCTGAGGACCGTGCGGAGCTTTATGCTGCGTTGAGGGCAGCTGAATCTGCCCTTGCAAAGAAATGCTCGTCATTTGTGGACTATACTTCATTTTTGGATGTCTCATATCCGGATGTCGTCAATTCTTTGTCGGACAACGAGGCGGTGGTGGATTTTTCCGACTATGTGTCTTCTGATGGCAGTCACAGATATTCCGCATTTGTGCTCCGGAAAGGAAGCCCGTACCCTGAATTGCTGCAGGTTTTTACTCAGGGACAATTGGATTCGCTTTCCGTGCCGGTTTCACGGCCTGACATTTTGTACACATCGGACAATTCCCGTTCGGCTTATGAGATAATATGGAAACCGTTTGAAGCAAAGCTCAAGGGGTGTGACACCGTCTATCTCGTTCCTTCAGGGAAACTGCATCAAATTGCTGTTGAGGCTCTTGTCTTGCCTTCCGGAGATTTGCTGGGCGATGTCGTGAATATTGTCCGCCTGACCTCGGCGCGTGAAGCCATCGGGTATGCTTCCAATATGGAGAAACCGGGAAAGGCAGTTTTATATGGAGGTCTGGATTATTCTTCTTCACAGTATGATAGCTTGCCTCTGTCAGGACGAGAGGTCAAGATGGTGGATGAGTTGTTGAAACAAAAAGGGGCCTTTGTCGATGTCTTGTCGGGACAAAACGGATCAACCGCGTCCTTTTTGTCTCTTGACGGTCATTCTTCTGACATCCTTCATCTCGCGACTCACGGTTATTCGTCCGTCTCTGCTTCCAATCCTAGGGAGATTCTGGCTCAGGAAAATTCGATGATGCGTTTTGGCATAGTCCTGTCAGACGGGGAACTCCCGGCAGGTGAGATTGCCGGGATGGATCTTTCTTCAACCGGTCTTGTCGTGATGGCACTCTGCAAATCCGGCAGCGGAGAGATTGTCAAAGAAGGTGTTTATGGCCTTCAGAGGGCATTCAAGAAGGCAGGAGCGCGAACCTTGCTTATGACATTATGGAATGTGGATGATTCAGCTTCCAAGGACTTTATGGAGAGTTTCTACCGGTCTTTCCTTAACGATGGAAACATCAGAAATGCCTTTTGTGTAGCCCGAGGCGATGTCAGGAAGAAGTATCGCTCTCCGTATTACTGGGC
>JBJEJS010000339.1:0-1791 GCA_051878235.1 Candidatus Cryptobacteroides sp. | reverse complement strand
GTTCGATGTCGATCTGGACGGAAATCCTGTCGTGGAGAAACAGCAGAAGCACTATGTGCCGAGCACTCCTCAGCTTGCCACCCAGCTTGCCCTCAACTACAGGACCAACTCCTACTGGTTCTTCGAGGTCAACGGACAGTTCTACGCAAATTCCTATCTCGACATGAACCCTCTCTACAGGACGCAGATGGCGGTTTCAGGTCCTGACGGAATCGCTTCACCGACCGAGGTCGAGTATATGGCGGCCCAGGAGAAGTTCAGCCCTGTGTTCCTGTTGAATGCGAGCGCGGGAAAATCCTGGTATTTCCAGAGGAAGTACAATTTCGGATTCTCGCTTGAACTCAAGAACATCACGAACAACAGGAATGTGAAGACCGGAGGATATGAGCAGACCCGCCTCATAGACAGCGCGGGAGCCGACAGGTATTACCGTTTCGACTCCAAGTATTTCTATATGAGCGGAATAAACTATATGTTGAACATTTATTTCAGGTTCTAAGATATGAAGAAGTCATTATATATAATTGTCGCCCTTGCCGCGACGGTCTTTACCGCGTGTGACGAGTTCGGACCAGTCTTCACGGGGAAATACGAGGAGCCGGAGCCGTCCGGAAGCTGGATTCCCGTCGAGTTGGAGACGACCCACACAATCGCCCAGCTCGCCGCTATGTACGAAATCGGGAAGCCTTGGGTGATTGACAAGGACATAATCATTGCAGGAAAGGTCTCCACAACCGACAAGCCCGGGAATTTCTACAAGAGTTTCTATATCCAGGACGGGACAGGCGGAATGGAGATAAAGGTCGGAAAGAACGGACTTTACAATGATTATCTGCCAGGACAGACCGTCTATATCAACTGCAACGGGCTTTCTCTCGGAATGTACGGCTACAAGTCCGGGAACTATGGCGGAAACGGAATGGTGCAGATTGGCTATGAGGACCCTACAGGGGAATATGAGACCGCATATATCGAAAATTCGTTCATCATCGACGATCATATCTTCAGGGGCGAATACGGAGATCCTGTGACTCCGGTGGTCATCACCGAGTCGGAACTTCCGTCAAAGAGCGGCACTCTCGCCAACTGCAAATACATCGGCACCCTCGTGACTCTCAAGGGTCTGAAATATGCCAACCAGGCTTTTGCCCTGCTCTATCTTGATTCCAACAAGAACACCAAGGATTCTTCGAACAGGATTTTCCTTTCTGACCAGTCCTGGGGAATCACCACCTGGGCTATGTCCGAAAGCAAGATGAAGGAGTATCTCCACTCCGGATTGTGGGATTCGGTAAGCATCGGAAATGCCAATGACTACAACTACGGCACAGTTGCCGACAGGAGGGTGGTCGATCCCGAGACAGGGGCGGTTTCCTATCCTGAGATTGAGAAGGCCGCATATTCCGTGAGCCAGTATTTCACTATGGGGTCAACCGAAATCCAGATCCGCACCAGCGGCTATTCAAAGTTCGGTGACACGGAGATTGATCCTGATGTGCTTTCAGGCAAGAAGTCGATTGATGCCACGGGTATCCTTACTCTCTATCAGGGGAGCATTCAGTTCATTCTGCTTGACATCACAGGTGTACAGGTAGTAGACTAAATAAAAAAGGCGGGGCCTGCGTTGCGGCTTTCGTCAAAATCCTCACAACCGGAAGGTTGCTGCGGTATTTGACTTCAATCCGCGCCTTGCCCCGCCTTTTTTATTTAGCCTACTGATTCCTGTTAGGAGCATTTGTAAGCATCCGACGAACCACGTGTGACATCCAATAACAGCGAAGTGGCGGCAAC
>JBJEJS010000338.1:0-8791 GCA_051878235.1 Candidatus Cryptobacteroides sp. | reverse complement strand
CCGGCTCCTGAGATTCGGGACTGTGGACAGTTGGCTGGTGTGGAAACTCACCGGAGGGAAAGTGCACGTGACCGATGTCAGCAATGCCTCGCGGACAATGCTGTTCAATATCAGGGAGATGAAGTGGGACGAGGACCTGCTCGACCTTTTCGGGATTCCGATGTCGATGCTCCCGCAGGTCCGCTCTTCGAGTGAGGTTTACGGATATGTCAGTTGCGGGAGCATCCTTGACGGTGTCCCTGTGGCGGGAATCGCAGGGGACCAGCAGGCCGCCCTCCTCGGACAGATGTGCACGGAGACGGGCTCGATGAAATGCACTTACGGGACAGGGTGCTTCCTTCTGATGAACTGCGGGGATGCGCCTGTGATGTCCTCCTCGAATCTCCTGACCACTGTCGCCTGGAAAATCGGGAATCAGGTCAATTATGCGATGGAGGGGAGTGTCTTTGTGGCGGGCTCCCTTGTGCAGTGGCTCAGGGACGGCCTGGGGATAATCCGCTCCTCGTCCGAGATAGAGACCCTCGCACGGCAAGTGCCGGACAGCGGAGGGGTCTTCTTCGTCCCTGCCCTGACAGGTCTCGGCGCTCCGCATTGGGACCCTTTCGCAAGAGGTGCAATCTACGGGATAGGCAGGGGAACGAAGGCAGCGCACATCGCCCGTGCGGCCCTTGAGGGAATCGCCTTCCAGACAATGGACATTATGGAGGCGATGTGCAGGGATGTCTCTGTGGACATAAGCCAGTTGAAGGTCGATGGGGGAGCCTCAAGGAATGACCTTCTGATGCAGATCCAGGCGGACCTCACAGGGGTGCAGGTCGTGCGGCCTGTGGTCACCGAGACCACCGCTTTCGGCGCAGCCTGCCTTGCAGCCCTCGCCGTGGGACTCTGGGACAGCCTTGACAGCATCCGCTCCATCTGGAAGTCCGACAGGCAATTCATCCCGTCAGCCTCTCCCGAGGCGGTCCGCTATGCCAAAGCCGCCTGGGCTGATGTCGTAAAAAGGACATTGCGGTGACTCTCGCCACCGCAATGCAATTCCATATCTCATTCCTTTTAATTTGACAGGACGGACATCATATACAGGAGGACATTTGTCCCGTATCTTCATTCCCGCAAATCCCTTCCGGTCCGCAAAAATGCCGTTTCGTGTCTGAGACGCTGCCATTGTAGGAAAACCGTAACAACAAAACCCCTCCCGGATAACTGGGAGGGGTTTTAAGATGTGCAGGCAGACTTTCTGCCGGCTTCCTAAAGAAGTCCGTTGGAGCCGAGGGCAATCAACAGGGCATATCCCAGCACAAGCCCGACTACACCCATAATGATGCCGACTTTCTCCATATCCGTCTGTTTGATCAGCCCTGTAGCGTGGGCGAGGGCGTTCGGAGGGGTGGAAATCGGGAGGATCATCGCGAGTGATGAGCCGAGGGCCACACCGATGAGAAGTGTACCGACACCTCCCACAGGGTCAAGGGCTGCACCCATACTGCTTCCCGCAAGCGCAAGGATAGGCACGAGGAGGGCGGCGGTGGCGGTGTGCGAAATGAAGTTCGCCATAACATAGCAGAGCAGGCCGGAACCGATGACAACCATCACAGGTGACCAGGAAGCGAAAGGAATCGCACTTACCACAACCTTTCCGAGACCTGACTCCTGAAGGGCCACACCGAGGGCAAAGCCTCCTGCAACCATCCAGAGCACGCTCCAGTTGATTTCCTCAAGATCCCTTTTGCTGATGATTCCGCAAATGCTGAATATTCCGACAGGAATCATTGCGACGGCGTTGGCGTTCATCATTGTGTATTTGTCGGTCATCCACAGAAGTACGGTAATCGCGAATGTCACATATACCACAATCGACCTCCAGTCCTTCTTCGCCTCACCCTCGATGGCGAGCACGATGGTCTTCTGTTTGAAAGGGAAGAGCCACAGAAGGAGGACCCACGCGAAAAGAAGCAGGACGATGGCGAGAGGGAGCATAAAGCTTACCCACTCTCCGAAGCCGATGTTGAGGTTCATCCCCGCAGGGTCGTTGAGGTATTTCAACGCGATTGCATTAGGGGGCGTTCCGATAGGGGTCGCGATGCCTCCGATGTTGGCCGCAATCGGAATGGAGAGCGCCAGACCGATTTTCCCTTTCCCGTCGGCAGGGAGCGAACGGAGCACCGGGGCGAGGAAGGTGAGCATCATCGCCGCTGTGGCCGTGTTGCTCAGGAACATCGAGAACACGCCTGTCACAAGGATGAATCCCAGCAGGACGAAACGTGACTGTGTCCCGAAAGGTTTAAGGAGCACTTTCGCGAGGAAAGCGTCAAGGCCTGTCTTTGTCGCTGCAATCGCCAGGATGAAACCTCCGATGAAAAGCATAATCGTCGGGTCGGCGAAGCAATGCAGGATGCTCTTGTATTTGACCATCTCCCCGAGGGTGTTCCCCTCGCTGACATTCCTCATAAACCAGATGCTGCTGTCGGAGGTGGCCACCAGGAGCAGCACGACGGAAAATACTGAAGTCGTCCACGAAGGCACCGCCTCAAGCACCCACATCAGGGTGGCGAAAGCGAAAATCGCCATTACCCTCTGCTGTATGACGGTCAGTCCGTCAATCCCGAAAGCGGATGTCGGCATAAACCACAGGGTGCAGAACACCACCGCGACCACAGCCAGTTTGATGACCCTGGAGATATGGATGTCCTTTCCTTTTCTCCTCCTTTCCTTTTTCCATTTGTGGTAGTCCTCCACAAGTTGGTAACCGATGAAATTGGTAAACATTTGATTATATTTTTATGTTATTATTTCCCAATTATCTCCGTTGTTTACGGAAATAGGGCGCAAAGGTAATAAAAAATACTTATTTTTTGCTTTATATATAAAAGGGCTATAAATTTGTTGCCCATTTGTAATAAGGAATATAAAAATTTGAAGATTCCATAATTAAAACAAGATATTATGATTAAGGTATATATGAAATTCATACGTCTTATTGTGCTCTGCCTCGCTATGACTGTGTGGGGTTGTGCCGAAGGGACATTGTCTCCTGACGGCCAGGAGGGGGAGGACACCGAAGAGAAGCCCGGCGGAGGCTCGGATGAGGAAGACGGGGACGGCGGAGAGACAGGTGACGGGACGGACGGTGAGGCCGGGGACGGGACGGAAGGAGGGGACACCCCTCAGCCGTATTTTTATCAGAGGGTTGATGTGGAGCCGTCAGACTGGTCCGGGGATTATCTCATCACATACGACGACGGGACTGAACTGTTGCTCCTGGATTCGTGGAGTGACAATTCAGGGAAATCCACAAGAAGTTTCGGAATATCCGATTTTGACGCCTCGGGAGGCGGAATCCCTCAGGAGAAGGGCGACCCTTTCAAGGCCGTCGTGACGAAGGACGGGGATTCATATACCGTAAATATAAAAGGTATAGGATATATAGGTCTGACGGGCAACGACAACGCTCTTCATACTGTGGATGATGTCACCTCCGGTGACGAGGCCTTCCTCTGGAAGATAAGCCTTGTGGATGCGTCCAATGGAATATGTGACCTGAAATGTGTGAAGTACTCGGGAAGGTCGCTCAGGTGGAACAGTTCCGCAAAAATCTTCAGATGCTACAAGTCGGGGCAGCAGCCTGTGACTCTTCTCCGGAAGAACGCCCAAGAAAGCGGCGGGGGAGGGAACTCCGGTGACGGGGGCGGCGATGCTGGTGACGGAGGCGGAGATGACGGCGGAGATGATGGCGGTGAAGTTGATGACGGCGGTCAGGGAGGGGAGACCGACCATCCGTCGGAGATGAATCCCGAGGGGAATGTGAACGGATGGCTGGTGAACTGGGAAATGCCTCTGGCAGATGTCAATCTCGCGGAGAATGTCGCCTGGACAAAAAGTGTCAGCGAATCCTTCCAGGGCTGTATGGCGTATGTCTGCGAGGACAGGTCCGCCGACCGTCTTTATGTCACCCACACCTACACGGGCTCAGGAGGCAGGAGGGTGAGGAATTACACGATGCTTTATGACAAGGACAAGGTTTGTGCCCTCTGGGAGGCATATCCGATGCACAAGACTGCATATCCGGACAACAATGTCGGGCGTACCGGAAACTGGATGACCGACCCTGCAATCCCTTCTTCCTGGCAGTCCGCAGGATGCACCAACGATTATCACAAAGGGCATCAGGTCGCCTCAAACGACAGACAGTACAGCAAGTCGGCCAACCAGCAGACCTTCTACCTGACCAACCAGTCTCCCCAGTGGCAGACAAGATTCAATGACGGGGTCTGGAACCAGCTTGAACTTGCAATCAACAATGGCGCTCCTTCGGGGAATGACACTCTTTATGTTGTCACCGGACCTCTTTTCGAGAAGAGCCAGACCACGACGGATGATGACGGCAGGACCGTCCCTCTCCCTTCAGGATTCTGGAAATGTGTGATGAAATGTTCTTTCAGTTCCTCAGGGGCTATGGTCTCAGCCCAGGGGATAGGATATATATTTGAGAACAGGGCCTATACTGACACGAAATATTCATCCTGCTCCACTACAATAGACGAGGTGGAGAAGCGCTGTGGCTTCAACCTGTTCGCAAACATACCTGAGCCGCTCCAGGGCACGGCTGAGTCACAGGCCGTCCAGGTCTTCTGAATGATCTTCCGGCCGTTTCCCCGTCGGGGAGTCAGAACAGTCCCGTCCTGAAATGCCAGAGCACGATGCCGAGGCACACTGAGACATTGAGGGAATGCTTTGTCCCGAACTGGGGGATTTCAATCGAGAGGTCGGAGGCGTCAACCACATCTTGGCGGACACCTTCGACCTCGTTTCCGAACACCAGTGCATATTTCGCTCCTTTTTCAGGGATGAATTTCTCAAGGGACACGGACTTTTCCGTCTGCTCGATGCTCGCGATGGTGAAGCCATTGTCCTTCAGTTCCCTGATGGCTTCCAGAGTGTCATCGTAGTGCTTCCACCGCACAATGTTTTCCGCACCGAGGGCTGATTTGTGGATTTCCGCTGAGGGCGGGACAGCACAGATTCCGCAGAGGCAGACCTTGTCCGCCTTGAACGAGTCCGAACTCCTGAACGCCGAGCCGACATTATGCGCGCTCCTTATGTTGTCCAGCACCACCACAATCCCGGAATCAGGCAGTTCGCGGTATTCTTCCGGGCTGACCCTCCCGAGTTCTATGTTCAAAAGTTTCCTGTTTTTCATCTCCCTGTACAAAAGTTTTCAACACAAAGGTAATAATCAATCCTTAAACAGAAAAAAATGCTTACTTTTGCGGCTTCTTATGCAAAACTCATTATGAAACAGGACTTACAAATTTTCACTCTCATCAAGAAAGAGGAGGAGAGGCAGACTGCGGGTCTGGAACTGATTGCCTCCGAGAACTATGTCAGCGCGCAGGTGCTTGAGGCCCTCGGATCGGTGTGCACCAACAAATACGCCGAGGGTTATCCCGGGGCAAGGTATTACGGAGGCTGTGAGGTCGTGGACCAGATCGAACAGATTGCCATTGACCGTCTTTGCCAGCTTTTCGAGGCGGAGTACGCTAATGTCCAGCCGCATTCAGGTGCGCAGGCCAATATGGCCGTCCTGATGGCGTGCCTCAAACCCGGAGACACCTTTATGGGACTTGACCTTGCACAGGGAGGACATCTTACTCACGGCTCCCCGGTGAATATGTCCGGAATCCTCTACAATGCGGTTTCGTACGGTCTTGATGAGAGGACCGGTCTTGTGGATTATGAAAATATGGAAAGGCTCGCTCTGGAACACCGTCCGAAACTGATTATCGGCGGGGCGTCTGCCTATTCAAGGGAATGGGACTATGCGAGGATGCGCTCCATTGCCGACAAGGTCGGAGCCATTTTGATGGTGGATATGGCGCACACGGCGGGACTGATCGCGGCAGGCCTGCTGAGCAATCCTGTGAAATATGCCCACATTGTCACTTCCACCACACACAAGACCCTTCGCGGACCACGCGGCGGAGTAATCCTGATGGGCAGGGACTTCGACAATCCCTGGGGGCTCACCACTCCGAAAGGCGTTGTCAAGAAAATGTCCCAGATTCTCAATTCGAGCGTTTTCCCGGGTGTGCAGGGAGGTCCGCTGGAGCATTGCATCGCCGCAAAGGCTGTCGCCTTCTACGAGGCTATGCAGCCTGAGTTCAGGGAGTACCAGAAACAGGTCGTAAGCAATGCCGCTGCTATGGCGGAGGCTTTTTCTTCAAGAGGATATAAAATAGTTTCCGGCGGGACTGACAACCACCTGATTCTGATTGACCTGAGGAGCAAATTCCTTGACCTGAACGGAAAGGTCGCGGAAAAGGAGCTCGGAAAGGCCGACATAACTGTGAACAAGAATATGGTGCCTTTCGACACCCGTTCCCCTTTCCAGACTTCCGGAATCAGGGTCGGAACCCCTGCCGTCACCTCAAGGGGATTCGTTGAGAAGGATATGGAGACAATCGCCGACTGGATTGACACTGTCCTTTCCAATGCCGCTACTCATCTTGACGTGGTCGAGGCCATTGCCAAGGCCGGGAATGCCGAGCCTGAGGGAGTCTCTCCCGAGGCTCTTGAGGAGTATTTCGGAGTTCTCTCCACAGTCAGGAGCCAGGTGCGCAGCCGCACCATCGGAATGCCTTTGAACCGGTATTGACTTCCCCGTCATTCCCCGGAGTTCGCTTCCCCCGTCATTCCCGGGAATCTCCTTGCAGACAGATGCCCGACAAATTGTCACCAAAACGGACAATTTGTCGGGATTCTTATGTCAAAAAGTCCACAATAAAATCTTTTCACACGCTTGCGCCCTTTGGTATGCTCTTTGCCTTTTCTCCTGTCGAATCCGTTAAGGATCAGGTATTAAGGATGGCTCAAGAATGAGCCTGAGGACCTGACGGGCGGGTCGGTAAAGATTTAATGATAATTAACAAATGGAGGATTATATTATGACACCAATGAGAACACAGGCTTGGTTACCAAGCATTTTCAATGACCTTTTCAATGATGAATGGCTTTCACAGAGACCGCGTCAGGGCGCTGCTCCTGCAGTGAACATCATCGAGAACGAGAAGGACTACCGCATTGAACTTGCGGCTCCGGGAATGGGCAGGGAAGACCTGAATGTCTCAATCGACGAGGACAACAACCTTGTGATCGCTTTCGAGAAACATTGCGGGACCGACCAGAAGGACGGCAATTGCCATAAGGAGGAGAAAAACGGGAAGAAAGGCACATATCTCCGCAGGGAGTTCTCCTACACTTCCTTCCGCCAGAGTTTCCTGCTTCCTGACGATGTCGACAAAGAAAAGATCGGCGCTTCAATGAAACACGGAGTCCTCACGGTTGACCTTCCGAAGAAGGACCTCACCAAGGAGGCTCCTGTAACCAAACAGATTGAAATCAAATAACTTCTGCATCTGCGACAAGGGGCGGGGAATGGCTGAAAGGCTTTTCCCCGCCTTTTTTTGTCCCCGTGAGGACAGGCGGTTTCACTACAGGTTTCCGGGGCATCACAACAAATGATGATTATATGTGTAAAATTTTTTTGTAATTTTGCAGCCTGAAACGAATTTGACAAAGATTTTCTATGAGTAAAACGGGTTTATATAGGGCCTGCAGTATATTGTTGTCGCTGATTGCCGGGATTTCCATTTTCAGTCTGACTTCTTTTGGGCAGAGACGCGCGGTTGGCACGGTCAGGGGCAACATCGTGTCCGCAGAGGACGGGAAGCCTCTGGATTTTGTGAGTGTAGTGCTCAAACCTTCCGACCTTTATGCCGTTTCCGACAACAATGGGGACTTTGCCATTGAGAATGTGCCCGCAGGCAAAGTGTCCGCGTCCGTGCAGTTCTTCGGTATGGAGACTGTTGACACCACTTTCATCCTGAAGACGGGGGGGGCAGGTCTTTCTTGAACTGAAACTCAAGACCACAACATTCCGCATTGACAATGTCGTTGTGGTCGCCACCCAGAGCAAGGCTGGGGGCAGCACAGCCTCAAACATCTCCCGTCAGGCGATGGACCACATCCAGTCCGGTTCCCTGAAGGATGTTATGTCCCTGCTGCCGGGAGTGTCCATTTCCAATCCGTCCCTTTCCAAGGCCCAGTCCTTGAGCATCCGTACACTTTCCGAATCCACGGACGGGGGAACGATGGCATCGAGTGCAAATATGAACAGCCTCGGCACTTCCGTTGTCGTGGACGGTGCGCCTCTCTCCAACAATGCAAATATGCAGGTCCTTTCCCCGTCCATAGGGGGAAGCCTCTCTCCGGAGACCGGAGGAGCCTCTCCCGGATCGGGAGTTGATGTCCGCTCGATGTCCACTGACAACATCGAGTCAGTCGAGGTCATCAGAGGCATTCCATCGGTGGCATACGGAGATATGACTTCCGGGGTTGTTGTGGTGAAATCCCGTGCCGGGAAATCTCCGCTGAACATCAGATTCAAGACCAATCCGAACATATATCAGGTTTCCGCCGCCAAGGGATTCGGGCTCGGGGAGAAAGCCGGAGACTTCAACCTGTCCGCCGACTATGCCTACAACATAAATTCCCTGACAAAGGCCTTCCAGTCCTACCAGAGGGCCAACCTCAAGGGACTCTGGTCAGTGCTCGCCGGGGGAAAGGCTTCCATCAACACGGCCCTGACATTGACTTACGGCTATGACCGTTACAAATTGAATCCTGACGATATGAACACGAGGACACAGTCGAAGGCACTTGAACTCGGCTTTACCCTGAACAACAACGGCTCGTGGAATGTCGGCAAAGGATGGTTCAGGTCTTTGGACTGGAC
>JBJEJS010000337.1:0-1797 GCA_051878235.1 Candidatus Cryptobacteroides sp. | reverse complement strand
ACAGCCGCGTCCTCATAGAAAAGTTCCGCTTCGGATGCGGTGTAGCCCTCGGCGACAATCGCCACATCGATGCAGTCCTCAGGAGTCCCTGACTGGTGGACATACCTGAAAGGGACATCGGACGGCTTGTCCAAATGCCTGATCAGGATGTCGGAAGGGTCAACCGTGTGCTCGTATGAGGAGGTCACTCCCCCTTTGAAGCCATACAGTTCCACGCGCACGACCACCTTCACATCAGGCATAGGAAGAAGGAAGACATTCTCGAAGGAACGGCGCACCGAAACAGACTCCTCCGTTGTCTGCCATTCCTGGAAAAGGGTCGAAAAACTCTGTCTGTAAAGGACTTGTCCCGTTGCGGCGTCACGCATTGAAATCTGTCCGTTTCCTCTCAGGGCGACGGAATCCATATTATGCCGCCTTCCATACCATCCGTCGAAACAAGAAATCTCATCAAGGGAAATTTCCTGGGTACGGTCGGTCCCTGTGAATATGTAATCAATCCTCAGCGTCCTGTCGTACGCTGTCGCAACGCTCGCAAGAGCGAGCAAAAGTGCTGATATACAGCATATTCTCTTAATCATAGATATATACATATAGATAAAATATTATGCAAATATGGTAAATATACCGTTAAATCACTAAATTTGTCGGATTTTGTTTTGAAACGAACTTGATAAATAAGGAAATATTATGTGTGGATTCGTAGGAATTTTCGGGATGAAGGACCCGACGGTGGACTGGAGGACGAAAGCGTTGAAGATGTCTGCAAAAATCAGACATCGCGGACCGGACTGGAGCGGGATTTTTGCCGACGGGAACTGCATTCTGGCGCACGAGAGGCTGGCCATCGTGGACCCTCTTTCAGGAGGGCAGCCTCTTTATTCTGAGGACGGGAGCACGGTGCTTGCCGTCAACGGGGAAATCTATAACCATCAGATAATCAGAAAGGAACTTGCTGAGGAATATAATTTCAAGACTGGCTCGGACTGTGAGGTCATCCTTGCCCTATATGAGAAGAAGGGGCTGGATTTTCTGGAGGATCTGAACGGGATATACTCCTTTGCGCTTTATGACTCCAAGAAGGATGCGCTGCTTGTGGCACGCGACCCTATAGGGGTGATTCCGCTTTACATCGGTCACGACAAGGACGGCACCGTATATGTGGCAAGCGAATTGAAGGCCCTGGAGGGATTCTGCGACCGGTATGAGCCGTTCCTGCCAGGACACTACTATTGGAGCAAGGACGGAAAATGCACTCAGTGGTACAGGAGGGACTGGTTTGAGTATGATGCCGTGAAGGACAACGGCGCGGATGAGAAGGAGTTGAGGGAAGCCCTTGTCGCTTCAGTCAAGAGGCAGCTGATGTCGGATGTGCCTTACGGGGTGCTCCTGAGCGGTGGCCTTGACTCGTCAATCACAAGCGCCATTGCGGCGAAGTTTGCGCAGAACCGTGTCGAGGACGACAGCAGGAGCGCGGCTTGGTGGCCGAGGCTTCACAGTTTTGCAGTCGGTCTGAAAGGTGCTCCTGACCTTGCCAAGGCCCGTGAGATGGCTGATTTTCTCGGCACTGTGCATCACGAGGTCAATTATACTGTGCAGGAAGGTCTGGACGCAATCAGGGATGTGATTTATTTCATTGAGACCTACGATGTCACCACGGTCAGGGCTTCGACTCCTATGTACCTTCTTGCGAGGGTTATCAAGCCTATGGCTATCAAGATGGTGCTTAGCGGGGAGGGTGCCGACGAGATTTTCGGAGGTTCTCCCTATTTCCACAAGGCCCCGTCCGCACAGGCT
>JBJEJS010000336.1:0-8825 GCA_051878235.1 Candidatus Cryptobacteroides sp. | reverse complement strand
GAGGGAATCATTGCCCTGGCCGTGTGGAGACAGATGCGCCTTGAGGACATTAAACTCGGGAAAGACCCTCTGGTTGTCGTGCTGGAGGCTGTAGAGAAGCCAGGAAACCTCGGGGCTGTGCTCAGGAGCGCGGATGCGGCAGGGGCGGATGCAGTTCTGGTGTGCGACCCGATGACGGACCTTTTCAACCCCAATCTGATACGCTCAAGCACTGGGACGGTGTTCTCAAGACAGGTGGTCGCCACGACATCCGAAGAGGCAATCAAATGGCTGAAGGACAAGGGAATCAAGATTTACACAGCCCAGTTGCAGGATTCAAGGCTGTACTATGACACGGATATGACAGGCGGGACGGCGATTGTGATGGGTACTGAGGCGACAGGGCTGACTGACATCTGGAGGAAGGCCGCTGACGCTCACATAAGGATTCCTATGCTCGGGCAGGCTGATTCGCTGAATGTGTCCGTCTCGGCGGCAATACTTCTTTTCGAGGCGCTCAGGCAGAGAAGAATGGGGCAGTAGAAACAGTCATATATTTTTATATAGGTCAATATATTTTTCTGAAATATGGCAGAGAACAGAAAATTCGGCCTCATAGGCCATCCGATCGCACATTCACAAAGTCCGGCTCTTTTCAGGGCGGGCTACAGGGGCAAGTATGCCTACGACCTGATTGAGGGGGAGGTTTTTGAGGATTCGTACAGAAGGTTTCTGGAGGAATATGCGGGAATCAATGTGACGGCTCCTTTCAAGGGGGATGCCTACAGGATGACTGACATCAGGAGCAGGGAGTGCGAAAGGGTCGGGGCGACCAATCTTCTTCTTAAGACCGACGAGGGGATAAAGGGATATAATACTGACTATTACGGGGTTGCGCTCACTCTTCTTTCCGCCGTCAGAACGGTTTCCGGAGAGTCCAGTCCGAGAGACTTGCCTGCCAGACCTTCTCCTGAGCAGATGAGGGAGGCATTGGGAGGAAAAGTCAGGAAAGCCCTGGTCGTGGGTTGCGGAGGGGCCGGAAAGGCCGCTGCCGCCGCTGTGGCTGATATGGGGTTGGAGACCACCCTGATGAACAGGACGGCGGAGAAGGCGGAGGCTCTTGCCGCATCGCTTTCGGACAGCAATGTCAAGGTCCTGCCTATCAGCAACCTGGTTGAAGCCGTCGCCCAGAATGACATCACGGTTTACACCCTCCCTGCTCCGACCGGGCAGGAAGCCCTTCTGAAAGGCTGTTTCAGGAGCGGGGACAGGAAGATTCTCATCGAGGCCAATTACCGGGACCCTGTACTGAAGGAAATCCTGGAAGGCGTCCACGGATGCACCTACGTCCACGGCAGGCAATGGCTGCTCTACCAGGCCTATGCCGGCTATGACCTTTTCACAGGCGAGGAGCCTTCACTTGAGCAGATGACATCAATTCTTTAAAAATGCTATCAAGACCCTATGAAACACTATTTTCAAGATAAGGCCAGTCTGCCTGTCTTCTGTGCAGTTCTGAGCGCGTTCACCCTGATTGCCTACAACATACCTGCCTTCCGTTTTGCGGCAAATGACCTGAACGGGGATTTGGAGGCTGTCGTGATTATAGCAAGCCTTGTGGTCATTATGCTGGCGTTGAACTATTTCGTCTATTATCTGATTCTCCGTCTTGGACGCATCGTCGGGAAATGTGTCCTTGCATTTTCGTTCATAGCCAACTCCATCTCCCTATATTTCATTAACACCTTCGATGCTTCGATTGACGACTCGATGATGGGCAATGTCTTCAACACCCAATGGTCGGAAGCCTCGGGATTCATCAGTTTGGGATGGGCATTGTACATTCTCCTGCTGGGAATCCTGCCTTCCGTCTATGTCATCGCACGGAAAGTGGACTACGGCTCCTTCAAACGGATGGGAGCGCACATCGGCGGCGCTCTTGCCCTGACATTGGCCGTGATTGCCGCCAACATCCCGAACTGGACCTTCATCAACAGGAATCAGGGCCCGCTCGGAAGCCTCGTCCTTCCCTGGTCGTACACAGTCAATTCATTCAGGTATCACAGCAAGGTCCGCAAGTCAAACAGGCCTGAGATTCCGCTTCCTGACGCCACTTTCACCACCGCAAGCAAGGATGTCTGTGTCCTTGTCATCGGGGAGTCCGCAAGAAGGGACCATTTCTCCCTCTACGGCTACCCACGGGAGACCAATCCCCTTCTGAAAGAAGACAAGGTCATCACGCTTGAGGCAAAATCAGCGGGGACATACACGATACTGGGTGTGAAAGCCATCCTTTCACACATCCCTACAGACGAGCCTTATGAAATCCTTCCGAATTATATGAGCCGTTCCGGAGCGGATGTCTTCTGGAGGACCAGCAACTGGGGAGAGCCGCCCGTGCACATCGGCAACTATCTCAAGGTCAACGACCTGAAACAGAAGTACCCGGAGGCGGACGACAGATATGACGGAATCCCGCTTGAAGGCCTTGCAGGGCAGGTCCTGGCTTCGGACAGGGACAAGATTCTTGTGGTCCTCCACACCAGCACAAGCCACGGACCGGGATACGACACCCTCTATCCGGAAGAATTCCGCCAGTTCACACCGGTATGCACCACGACGGAATTGTCCAAGGCGGATCCCGGAGAACTGGTCAATGCCTACGACAACACCATCCTGTACACCGATTTCCTGCTTCACTCCCTCATCGGGGAACTCCAATCCCTGCCTCAGGACTGGCGCAAATGTATGCTGTATGTGTCCGACCACGGTGAGTCTCTCGGAGAAAACGGGATCTTTATGCACGGGGTCACGATGTCGATGGCACCGAAAGAGCAGTATGAAATCCCTTTCATAGTCTGGCTGTCGGAGGGGTCCGCCAAGGTAAAGGAAATCAAGGAGGCAGGACAATACAATGTGTTCCATAGCGTTATGAACTTCCTCGGTGCGGAAAGTGAAATATATGACGAAAAAATGAATATATTTGAATGAATGCCCTTTTTATAATCAATCCCATTTCAGGCAAGGGACGCAAGGAGAAAATCATCGCCGCACTCAAAGACACGCGGCACAGTTATGTGGTCACGGAATATGCAGGACAGGCTGAGGAACTCGCACGGGAGGCCTCACAGGAGATTGTCGTGGCGGTCGGAGGCGACGGGACTGTCAATGAAGTGGCGAGGGGGCTTCTCGGGACGGACAAGATTCTCGGAATACTGCCCTGCGGAAGCGGAGACGGTCTGGCGAGGTGTCTGGGCATAAGCCATCATATTTCCAAGGCCCTGAAAACGGTCGAGAACGGGATTGTCAAACCGTTGGACGCGGGATTCATCAACGGGAGGCCGTTCTTTTCGGTGTGCGGTGTAGGATTTGATGCCGATGTGAGCAAGAGATTCGCCGAGGCGGGGAAAAGAGGACTGATGACATATATAGAAAAGTCCCTGCAATTATGGCACGGCTTCAAGCCCCAGACTTTCTCAATTTCGGTTGACGGCAGACAATGGGAACAGGAAGCGGTGCTTATAACGGTCGGTAATTCCAATCAATGGGGGAACAATGCGAAAGTGACCCCCCACGCGGACTGCCACGACGGAATCCTCGATGTGACCGTGCTGGATATGTTCCGCAGCATCGAACTGCCTGACCTGGCGACAAGGCTGATGGCAGGACATTGCGACACGAGCCATAAGGTCCACTGCTACAAAGGACAGCACATCATAATCAGGCGGGAGTCCCCCGGAGTGGCACATTTCGACGGTGACTGGTTTGAAACAGGCCGGACACTTGACATAAGCATCCGGCCCGCAGCCTTGAAAGTGATTGTCCCCTGACGGGATATCCCTTTCTAATGTTTGAAGTGCCTCATTCCGGTGAAGAGCATAGTGATGCCGCACTCGTCGGCCTTTCTGACGGAGTCCTCGTCACGGACACTTCCGCCAGGCTGCACTATGGCTTTGATGCCATATTCCGCAGCAAGCGCGACTGAGTCGTCGAATGGGAAAAACCCGTCGGATGCGAGTGTCAGACCAGCCGTAAGGATGTCCCTGCCTTCCGCAGCAAGGGCTTCCTTTGCCTGTTCAAGGGCAATCCTGGCAGAGCCGACGCGGTTCATCTGGCCTGCTCCCACTCCGAATGTGTGCCCGTCACCGACAACCACAATCGCATTGGATTTGATATGCTTCACAATCCTCCATCCGAAATTCATATCTTCCACCTGCCTCTCTGAAGGCTTGGCTGCAGTCACGCACATATCGGAAGTGACTGTCCTTGTGCTGATGTCCTGCGCCTGGACGAGAAGACCGCCGTTGACGCTCACATATTGGGCCTGCTCCCCTGCCTCGGAGGACATATCCACCTCGAGAAGGCGTATGTTCTTCTTGGCGCAGAGCACCTCAAGGGCACCCTCCGAGAATGACGGAGCCATTATTATCTCAAGGAAGACCGGTTTCATCAGTTCGGCTGCCTCACGGGTGAGTTCACGGTTCACGGCGACGATGCCTCCGAAGATGCTGACCTTGTCCGACTCGTAAGCCTTGGTCCAGGCCTCTACCACATCCTTTCCTGTTGCAGCCCCGCAAGGATTCATATGCTTGAGTCCCACACAGAACGGCTCATCGAACTCACGGACGATATTCAAGGCGGCGTTGGCATCCTGGATGTTGTTGTAGGACAGTTCCTTGCCGTGAAGTTGCCTGGCTGTCGCAAGGGAATATGGGACCTTGTCAGAAGATGCATAGAATTTCGCGTCCTGATGAGGATTCTCGCCATAGCGGAGGCTCTGCTTCAGGTCATACTCAAGGAAGAGTTTCCCGTTCAGCCCCGCCTGTGCACGCATATAGGTGGCAATCATCATATCGTACTCGGCTGTGTGGGTATAGGCCTCTGCGGAGAGTTTGAGGCGGGTCTCCTTCGTGGTGTTCCCGTGCTCCCTGATTTCGTCGATGATGAGGGAATAGTTTGCAGGATTGCAGACCACCGTGACATCCGCCCAGTTCTTGGCCGCGCTGCGGAGCATTGAAGGGCCTCCGATGTCGATGTGCTCGATGGCATCCTCCATAGTCACATCCGGCTTGGCGATGGTCTCCTTGAAAGGATAGAGATTCACGCAGACCATATCAATGTACTCGATTCCGTTCTCCTTGAGTTGGGCGCGGTGGCTTTCGAGGTCCCTGCGTCCCAGAAGCGCTCCGTGGACTTTCGGATGGAGGGTCTTGACACGGCCGTCGCAGATTTCAGGAAAGCCTGTCACCTGACTGATGTTGATGATTTTGAGCCCTGCATCCTGCAGGAGTTTCATTGTCCCGCCTGTGGCTATGATCTCCCATCCGAGGGATTCCAGTTGACTGGCGAATTCTACCACGCCAGTCTTATCGCTTACGCTGAATAACGCTCTCATTGATTTTTTATGTTTAAACTATTTGATGACGACACCTTCGGCGGCTGTGACACGGCCGATGACGGAGGCCTTCTCCCCGTGTGACTCAAGGATTCCGATTGCCTTTTCAGCCTCGGAAGCATCGAGGGCAAGCACCATCCCTATTCCCATATTGAAGATGTTGAACATCTCCCTGTGGGCGATTTTCCCGTATTTCTCAAGGAAGCGGAATATCGGCAGGATTTCCCACGAGCCTTCCTCGACCTCGATTCCCTGGCCTTCGCGGAGGATGCGCGGTATGTTCTCGTCAAAGCCGCCTCCTGTGATATGGGCGACTCCGTGCACATCGCAGTTGCGGATGACATCGAGGACCTGCCTCACATATATTCTTGTCGGAGTGAGGGCGACCTCGCCAAGGGTCTTCCCGGGAGAAAGTTCAGGATAGACCTTGAAAAGGTCGAGCGCATTGTCGGAGAAAATCTTGCGGACAAGGCTGAATCCGTTCGAATGCACACCTGAAGAGGCGATTCCCACAAGGACATCCCCGACCTTCACCTTTGAGCCGTCAATCAGGCGGGACTTCTCCACCACACCTGTGGTGTAGCCTGCGATGTCATACTCGCCATCCTGGTACATTCCAGGCATTTCGGCAGTCTCACCGCCCACAAGGGCACATCCTGCCTGACGGCAGCCTTCCGCTACACCTGAGACAATGGCCTCGATTTTGGCAGGCTCATTGTGCCCCACCGCCACATAATCCAGAAAGATAAGAGGTTCCGCACCCTGCGCAAGGACATCATTGACGCACATTGCCACAGCGTCGATGCCGATGGTGTCGTGCTTGTCCATTGCGAAAGCGAGTTTGAGTTTTGTTCCGACTCCGTCAGTGCCGCTGACCAGCACAGGTTCCCTGACATTCAGAGCCGAAAGGTCGAACATCCCGCCAAAAGATCCGATATTTCCCATTACACCGGGACGGGAGGTGGAAGCCACGTGGGATTTGATTCTGCGGACCACTTCGTAGCCCGCCTCCAGGTTTACACCTGCTTTTTCGTAACTTACTGCCATAATCAGTCAAGTTTCGCAAGTATATATTTATCTGTTATCAAGAGGTTTGTGCGGCTTGCGAAACTTTACCCCACCGCACAGTTCTCATCTATGTCACCCATCTCCTGAAGGCGCTGGCCAAAGATGCCTGAAGTGTCATCAATGGGACAGAACAGAACGCCGCATCAGGACTTTTCCCGACGCGGCGCAAAGATAGTAAAATTTATGTCTCTGAAATAATTTTTATTGAGCGGCAGACGAATTCGCTGAACGGATGCGTCAATATGTCACCGTATCGGGATTACGGCATTTTCCTCCGACTCCCTCAAGCGCCGAAATGGCAGCACGGTCCTCATCCGAAAGGATGAAGCCGAAACTTCCGGAATTTTCTTCAATGCGGGATGGCGTGACGGATTTTGACAGAGGTATAATCCCATTAGAGGCCACCCAATTGAGGACCAATTGGGAAATGCTGCAACCATAGCGTGAGGCCATCTCCGCCAAGGCAGGGCATCTGAGCGCATCCCCGCCTGCAAGAGGGCTCCATCCCTCGACGACGATTCCGTTTGAACGGCAGAATTCCACACACTCTCCCTGTGTCCATCCGGGATGGTATTCTATCTGGTCCACCGCAGGCGCAATCCTGGCGGATTCCATCAGCGGCTTAAGATGGCGAGGCATAAAATTGGAGACCCCGATGGAGCGCACGAGACCGTCATCCACAAGTTTCTCCATTGCCCTCCAGGTCTCGGCATTCAACTGTTTCCAGCAGTCATACTGGGACGGCACAGCGGGCCAGTGTATCAGATAAAGGTCCACATAATCCAGTCCGAGAGCCTTCAGGGAGACCTCGAAAGAGCGAAGGGTGCGTCCATATCCCCGTTCCGTATTCCACAGTTTTGTTGTGACAAAGACATCCTCCCGTGAAAGGCCGGCCTTTTCCAGACCAGCCCTCACGCCCTCGCCGACCTGGGCCTCATTCAGATACATGGCGGCCGTGTCGATGTGTCGGAATCCACATTCAATAGCCTTGCAGACAGCCGCTGCCGTTTTCTGTGGATCGCTCTGCCAAGTACCGAAACCGGCTGCGGGGATCCCACAGCCGGAATTCATCATTATTCTTTTTTCAAGCAGATTCATTCAAAGACTTATTGCTCAATCACAGCCTTTCCTGCCACTTCGAATTTTCCGCAGTCCGTCTCCACCACAATAGTTCCGCCAAACACACCCGGCTCCTGTTTCAGCAGCATATAAGAAAACTCGAGTTTCACAAACATATCAGGCGTGTAGTATTGCAACTCCTCTTCATTGTCTTTAATGATGGAATTCAGAGTCTCAATGATTTCCGAGCCCTTCACCATTGCCTTCTCCAAAAGTTTGGCATACTCGACCCTTGCCTCCACCTCATTTTTGGAACTCAATGTCTTGGAGAACGGAGCGGCCACCTCATCAGTGTCGCCATACAGTTCGATGTCGGCTTGTATTGTGAATTCCCTGGCCGACTCCAGAATGTCTTCAAGCAGCGGAGTGTCATTGGTGTAGTGCGCTTCCTGACCGTAGTTGAAGAACAACTGATAAGTGCAACCGTCAGGATCAGCATTTTCTTTATTCTCACAGGAGACGAACATTGCCGAAACGGCAAAGACAGCGACAGCTGCCAAAAAGAATCTTTTCATTTTTTTATAATTTACTGTTATATAAGGTGCAAATATATGATTTTTTTAAGAATATGAAAAATATACTGATTCAGATATGGATAAGATTCCCGAGGACAGACTGATTTTTTAAGAGGAAGTTCAGCGGTGCCAGATGACCGGTGAGGAAAGCGATATGGACCGGAAAGATCATTCATAGATGATGCCTGTCATTTTTTGAAGATTCCTTAATTCTTCTTATTTGAAAAGACTTTTTAAGCCGTTGAAGGTCGCGTTGTCAAAATCCGAAACCGGTCCGATGTGCCCCAGGCTTCCGACCTGCTCCAGACCGGCCCTCACACTGTCCTCCATCAGGGAAAAGGATCGTGAGATCTGGCCTCCGAACAAAAGACACTCTATTCCATATTCATCCAATGTCCCCTTTATTGCAGAAGATATTATCCCTCCGATTTCTGAAAATGTCTCCTTCGCCGCCCCATCACCTCCAAAGGCAAGGCCCGCTATCTCCTTGACAGTTTCCGCAGAGCCGCCTTTGGAAGCATAAACGGACAGGAAACCTCTTTTGGAGGCATAGTCCTCAAGAATACCGTCACGGAAAGGCCGTCGGAAGATGCTGACCTTCGGAGATCCCGTCTCATTCTTCAGAATTACCCCACCGATGCTCATCGAGAAGCCGAGTCCCGTGCCGAGAGTGACCAGGGCGACCCTCGACCACCCCCGTCCGTTTCCGTATGCCATCTCACCGGACAGCATCCCGTTGACATCGTGGG
>JBJEJS010000335.1:0-8886 GCA_051878235.1 Candidatus Cryptobacteroides sp. | reverse complement strand
TCGAAAGGCTTCTCCACATACAGGTCCGCGCCTGCCTCCATCGCCTGGATCTTCGACTCGACCGACACTCTCGCCGACACTATTATTATAGGTATATGGGACAGTTCAATGTCTTTCCTGATGGCATCGCAAAGTTCCAGGCCGGACATATCGGGCATCGATATGTCGGAGACGAGCAGGTCAATGTTCTGCTCCTTAAGAATCTTGAGTGCGGAGCATCCGTCGGCGGCGGTGATGACGCTCCATCTTCCGCTGAGCTTGGACCCGAGATATTCCCTGAACTCGATGTTGTCGTCCGCCACGAGGATGCAGGGCTTGGACTCCTCCGGCCCTTCCTGCCTGTTCCCCTCCTCCTGTTCAGGCACTCCGTCACCTTTGAGGACAACCGCTTTCAGGGGCAGGCTCAGGACAAAGCAGGTGCGGCCGTCCTCAGGGGAGAGCACGAGGTCTCCTGAGTGCATCCTTGCAAGATTCCTTGCCAGCGGGAGTCCTATGCCGACCCCGTTTTTATGTGTCCCTCCGCCTTTGCCGTACTGGACGAAAGGCTTGAAGATTTCCTCACGGTATTCAGGCGGAATCACCTCCCCGTCGTTGATGAAACTGACCTTGATGGTGTCATCCGTGCATTCCGCCTTCACCGAAATGGATGTGTCGGAATATTTCACCGCATTGATCATCAGGTTGTTGAGAATCTTGTCCAGGGCAGCCGAATCCGCAGAGACGGTCGCACTCCCGAGAGCGGTCTCGAAACTGAGGGACAAGTTCTCGTTGCGCGCCGTGTCGGAGAAGTTGAATATCAATGACTTGAGTCTCTCGATCAAGTCAATGTCCTCGCATTTCAGGGCAAAGCCCATCTTTTCGATTCTCACATAGTCGAGAAGTTCGTTGACGAGTTTCGTCAGGTAGTCCGCGCTGTTGTTCATCACCTCAAGGTCGTGAAGGGTCTCCCCGTCGAGGCCGTTCCCTGAGGATGTCCTGCCCATTATGTTGCTCAGGGGAGTCTTGATGAGCGTCAGCGGGGTCTTGATTTCGTGGACCACGTGCGAGAAGAAATTCATCTTCTCCCTGAAGGTCTCCTCCTCCTTTGCCTTGCGGAACTCTTCCGCCATCTTCTTCTGCCGTCTGGAGTTTCTCAGTTGAAGGCCGAAGATGCAGAGGAATATGACTGCCGCGATGGCGAGCAGCAGGATGGTGATTCCTGTGGCGGAGGTGATGAACGGAGGCTTGACCGTGATGGTGACGGGGGAATGTGCCTCCTTCCAGTTCCCGTCTTTCGCCGACACCCTGACCTGGAGGCGGTATTGTCCCGGAGCGACATTGTACCAGAACACCGACTTGCTTCCGAGAATGTCCCTCCACTCGGTCTCGTATCCTTCAAGACGGCATTCCACATTGTTGGATGACGGTGTGGAGTTGCCGAGTATCGCGAAATTGAATCCGAAGGAGTTGCGTCCGTATGGCAGTTCCACCTCAGGCACAAGGTCCACATTCTTGTCGAAGACAGCCTCCTCCTCTCCGATGTTCATAGAGGTGATTATGACCCTTGCGGACAGCCTTCCTCCCTGAAGGCGCTCCGGGTTGAATCTGATGAAGCCGTTGTCGCTTCCGAAATACATATCCCCTGTGGAACTCTTCAGTCCGCTTTTCGTCAGTTTGTCCTCAAGCAGGCCGTCCTGCATCGTATAGACATACGCGGTCGTGGTGACCGGGTCAAATTCCACAAGCCCCTTGTCTGATGCGAGCCACAGGCATCCGCTGTCGTCCTCGAGCGCGTTGAACAGCACATCCGACCTCAGCGCGCTTATGTCTTCCGAATCAAAGGTGAGGAACTTCCCTTCGTTCCTGTCGAAGCGTGACAGCCCGTTGCTGAACCCGATTGCCCAGACGCGCGCCTCCCTGTCCACATAGACGGAGGATATTTTGTTGTTCTTCAGGCCGCTGTCGTTTTCCATACAGAATCTCCGCACGGGTGAACTGTCGTCCGTGCTGTCCCACAGAAGCATTCCGGAGGCGAAGGTCGCCAGCCACAGTTTGCCCTTATCCCTTGTGTCGTCCGCCATTCCTGTGGTGAACACCCCGTCGAACTGCTCCAGTTCCTCGATTCTGTCGTTCTGCCTGTCATAGCGGAACACCCCGAGAGTGGTGGCGAAGAACATCTCCCCAGAGGATGTCCTGTGTATCGTATAGACAGCGGGAGAGTGTATTCCCTGTTTTCTTTTCAGCACCCCGAAGTCACGGATTCTGCCCGTGACCGTGTTCAGACGGAACAGCCCCATTCTCGTTCCGAACCAGAGGTCGTCCCCGTCGGGGCAGAGGGCGCATATCCTTAAAGGCACAGCCGGGTTGTTGAATCGTGTGACCTTCCTTGTCCCGGGGTCATATATGAGGAATCCCTGTTCCTCGGTCGCCACCCAGATCCGTCCGTTCCTGTCCTCGGCGAATCCGCTGACAAGAATCCCGCTCATCGGCTCCCCGTCCACGAGGTACTGCTTCTCGAAATTGCCCTGATACCGCCCGCAGTAGTTCACCCCGCCTTCCTTGGTGCCTATCCAGATGCCGGAGTCCTTGTCCACAAAGACACAGTTGGTGTAGTTGTTGGAGATTGAGAAGGCATCCTTCCAGTCGTGCTTCAGACAGTCCGACCTCCCGCTTTGGCAGTCATATCTCCAGACTCCCTCGGTGGTCGCCATCCAGAAATACCTCCCTTCCTCAAGGAACACGTGGTGCAGGACGGCTTTGCCCGGAATCCTGAAAAGGTTGCTGACCTCACCTGTCTCAGGGTCTATCCTGCTGATTCCGTTCATAGTGCTGGCAACGAGTATCGCCCCGTCCTTGCCCTCGAACAGGCCTTCTATCTCGTCATTCACGAAATAATCACGGAATTTCCCCGGACCGAGGGCCGGCCTCACATTCCTGAAATCCTTGTCCGCGCGGTATAGGTTGGCGTGATAGCGCGACAGCCAGAACTCCCCGTTCTCCTTCCTGAGAAGTTTCCGGAAGCCTGCCATCCCTATTTCGTCGTATGCTATGTCATTGAGTTCCCCCGTGTCCGTGTCGTAGGAGAAGCACCCCTGGTCATTCACGAGGAGCCAGACGGTCCCCTTGCTGTCCAGAGTGATGAAAGTCACCTTGTTGCGTATCACTGTGCCTTGCCTGCTCGGCTTGGTCACAGGCAGAAACCTGTCCTTCTCCCAGTCATAGACTGAGACCCCGTTGTCTGTCCCGACCCAGATGTTCCCCTTGCCGTCCTCCGTGATGGTGTGCACGAAATCGGAGGCAAGCCCCAGCCCGTCCCTGTTCCAGACCTTGAATGTGGAGCCGTCGTAACGGTTCAGCCCCTTGAATGTCCCTATCCAGATGAATCCCCTCGAATCCTGGGTTATGCAGTTTATCCCGTCGTATGAAAGCGAACTGTTGCCTGTGGTTATGTGCGTGAACTCGTACTGCGAAGCCGCCGCCTCGGGAACGGTGAGTGCCAGAGGCAGGCAGACGGCAAAAAATATTTTTCTGAAAATATTCATCTCTTTCGGAAAATCGGTGCTAAAATAGTAAAAACCTAAGTATAGTGTCCACAAAATTTCCAAATATGCCTTATCTTCGCAGTCGGTAAAAAATTATGACGGTATATGTACAAATTCGTTTCTTGGAATGTGAACGGCCTCAGGGCGGTGTGCACCAAAGGTTTTGATGATGTCTTCAATGAGTTGGACGCGGACTTCTTCTGTCTCCAGGAGACAAAGATGCAGGAGGGACAACTTGACCTGGACTTTCCCGGCTACCGTTCCTTCTGGAATTACGCTGAAAAGAAGGGCTATTCGGGGACGGCCATATATTCCCGCCACGAGCCTCTTTCGGTAAGTTACGGCATCGGCATTCCCGAGCACGACACCGAGGGACGTGTCATAACCCTCGAAATGCCTGAGTTCTACCTTGTCTGTGTCTATACTCCGAATTCCCAGGACGAACTCCGCCGTCTGGACTACCGTATGAGATGGGAGGATGACTTCCGCGCCTATCTGACCTCCCTGGCATCCCGACGGGGCACAGACGGTGCCGCAAAGGGTGTGGTTGTCTGCGGCGATATGAATGTCGCCCATCAGGAAATCGACATCAGGAATCCTAAGACTAACCACCGCAACGCAGGCTTCACCGATGAGGAAAGGGGCAAGTTCACGGAACTCCTTTCGGCAGGCTTCATCGACACCTTCCGTCACCTCCATCCCGACGCGAGGGACATATATTCCTGGTGGTCATACCGTTTCCGTTCCCGCGAAAGGAACACCGGCTGGCGCATAGACTATTTCGTGGTTTCCGAAAACCTCAAGGACAGAATAGCCTCCGCTGAGATCCGCACCGACATATTCGGCTCCGACCACTGTCCTGTCATTCTGACTTTGGAGTAGGCTTGGAGAGCCTTGAGCCGAGGAGTTCGATTCCTGTGACAAGAAAGAAGCCCGCAAGGGCAAAACCTGCCGCGCCCCAGATGTGGTAGTCCGTCTGGGATGCGGTGTCGATGTTGCTCCAGGGCCAGACCTTCACAAGGGAGCCTATTATGAAGCCCGCAAGGGCAAGGAGGGTCTGCTTGTGCCAGCGCCCGAGGAGCCAGTGCAGGAATTTCGAGAAGGAGAGCAGGCCTGTGACGGCTCCTGCCGCAAAGACCGCGAGCACAAGGAGATTTTGCCCGAACTGCCCTGAGGTCAGTCCGGAGATGGTCCCCATTATGTATTCATATTTCCCGAGAATCAGAAGTATGAAACTTCCGCTGACTCCGGGGAGAATCATTGCGCAGATGGCGACCGCCCCGCAGATGAAGATGAACCAGAGTGCATCGGGAGTCTCGGTCGGGGAGAGTGTGCAGACCACCGCCCCTGTGGCTATGCCGCAGGCAAGAATGATGAAGTCCTGCCATCTCCAGCCCTTTATCCCTTTGAGGATGAAGATTGACGAAGCCACTATCAGCCCGAAGAAGAACGCCCAGGTCTGAATCGGATGGTTGGCGAGGAGGTACTGCATCAGTTTGGCAAGGGAGAACACGCTGATGAGTATGCCCGCTCCGAGAAACACAAGGAAAGTCCCGTTGATGTGTTTCCAGAATTCCCTGACCTTGCCTGTGAAAAGCAGTCTCACCGCTGTCGCGTCAATGGAATTGATTGACCCCACAAGAGTCTCATATATGCCGGTCATAAAGGCAATTGTGCCCCCTGACACTCCAGGCACCACATCGGCGGCCCCCATACACATTCCCTTGAGGCTCACCAAAAGATATTTCAGATATTTCTTCATCTTCTTAACAACACTTTCACACCCCGTCATCCGATTTGTCCCAGAAGACGGAGCATCGTCTCCAGAGTCCTGAGCATTGAATTGTCGGCGGCGGACTCGTCCTGAAGTTCCTGCTCCTCCCTGCGCGGAGCCACCACAAGATTGTATGTCTCCCCGTCAAACGGCTTTCTTCCAACCTTGAATCTTGCCCGGACGGCTTTGGAAAGATACTCGATGCAGAATCTTCCGCTTGCGCTCAGGCAGAGGAACACATCGCAGTCCTCCCCGACAAGCAGGGATGCCTTTGCCTTTTTCGGCCTGCCGATGATGTTCAGGTCCTTTCTTGTGAAAGTCACCTCGCGCGGGGTCTCCGGGACAACTTCCTTGTTGAATTTCCTGAAATCGGCATAAGCCACAAGAGGACTGATGCCCTGACGGGAACAGAATTCCCTGAACAGTTTCCCGCAGGAGGACCATTCTGGATTGGAAGAGTCAATCAGCACGGCAGCACGGCTGACTTCCCTCAGGGGAATGAACCCTGTGGGCACCTGGCTCGCATCCTTGCGCAGCCGCCGTTTCCTGATTGGCGTCCAGATTCCCATAAATCATTTCTCAGGATCGTTACCGAAAGAATTTACCGCAATCAGTTCCCTGATTTCCCTTTTCGCCGATTTCCAACGCGGTATGTCGATTTTAGTCCCGATGACCTCCACCACCTTTGCGGCGATGATCGAGCCGATTTCCCCGCAGACCCTCAGAGGCATCCCGAGCGAGTGAGCATACAGGAATCCTGCGGCGTAAGTGTCGCCTGCCCCCGTAGCGTCAATCGGACTTGCCGGCCACGCCTCGATGAAATGGTATTCGTCCTCTTTCTTGACCATAGAGCCGTCCTTTCCGATTTTCACGACGGCGATGTCACAGTGCGATGCCAGTTCGTCAAGAGCCTCACGCGGCTCCAGTCCCGTGAATGACTTCGCCTCGGTCTCATTCGCAAAGACAATGTCAACATACTCGTCCACGATGTCGTGCAGGAAAGCGTAGTTGGATTCCACCACATTGTAGGATGCCATATCGATTGAAATTATGCACCCTGCCGCCTTCGCCATTTCGACAGCCCTGCGTATGAGTTGCTGGTTCTGCACAAGATAGCCCTCTATGTGGAAATAGTCATATCCCTCGAAAAATTCAGGCTTCAGGTCTTCAGGGACAAGTTCGAGCGCAGCCCCGAGATAGACGGCGAAAGTCCTTTCCGCATTAGGGGCCGTGATGAAGACCATCGCCCTGCCTGAAGAATTGACCCCTTTGAACAGGGTGGACTTGATTCCGTACTGCTCCTGGTCGCTCTTGAAAAGATGTCCGAGTTCGTCGTCCCCGACCTTCCCGATGAATCCCGAGCGCATCCCGAAGATGGCCGTCCCCGTGATGGTGTTCGCCGCAGAGCCTCCTGCCACATACTGGACTCCCATAGGCTTGAGAGTCTGCCAGATTTTGTCTCCTGTTTCCATATCCACGTGCTGCATACTTCCGCGCGGCAGGTGAAATTCTTTCAGTAACGTGTCGTCGGGGAGGACTGCAAGTATGTCAGTCAGCGCATTCCCCATTCCAAGAATGGATTTCATCGTTCAAATTCCTATGTGCTTCGCAAAGGTATAAAAAAAATAGATAAATTTGCGGCTTCGGTAAATATGATGTCGTCATTCCCGACCTGGTCGGGAATCTTGATCCGGAATATATAAATATATATATGTATAAATGAAGAAAAAGGTATCGAAAATATTGAAATATATAATATCCCTCGCCGTTGCCGCGCTGCTGCTGTATTTCTCGTTCAGGGGCGTGGAATGGCGTGAGTTCATCGAAGCCCTGAAATCCTGCCGTTGGGGATTCATCGTCCTGTCGATGGCTGTGAGCGTGCTCGCGTTCTGGCTCAGGGGGCTCCGTTGGCGCGGAATACTTCTTCCTGTGGATCCGGGAATGAGGCGCATCACTACCTTCAATGCGGTGAATATCGGGTATATGGCGAATTTCGTGTTCCCGAGGATAGGGGAACTGGTGCGTTGCGGGGTGGTGAGCCGCCGCTCGAAGCCAGCCACTTACGACAAGGTGCTCGGGACGGTGGTCCTTGAAAGGGGATGGGACCTTGTTTCGATGTTCATCTTCCTTGCCGCCCTGCTGATCTTCCGTTGGGAGCGTTTCGGCAGTTTCTTCGTCACGAAAATGTGGGAGCCCCTGTCCGAGAGGCTCAGTTTCAGCCTCTGGTGGATTGTGGCGGTTGTTGTGGTGCTGTGCGGTCTGTGCGTCTGGGGCATATATGCCTACAGGGACAGGAACGGTGCCGCCTCGAAGATCTGGTCGGTGGGGAAAGGACTTGTGGACGGGTTCACAAGCGCGTTCCGTATGGAGCACAAATGGCGTTTCTTTGCCTACACCCTCGCGGTCTGGGGATGCTACTGGGCTATGGCCGTGTTGACGATGTGGTCCATACCTGACCTTGACAGCCTGAATGTGGTCGATGCCCTTTTCCTGATGGTGGCAGGCAGTCTCGGTTGGCTGGTACCTGTCCCCGGAGGCTTCGGGGCATTCCATTTCGTGGTTTCCCTCGCCCTGTCCACAATCTACGGAATACCGTTTGAACTCGGCATCGTCTTCGCGACCCTTTCCCACGAGTCCCAGTCTGTCACGATGCTTCTTGCAGGGGCGGGCTCCTATTTGTACGAGTCGCTGAAGAAGGACCCTGCGGCATAGATTTGGCAAATGCAAGGTTGACAAAAACCTTGTGTTATGTTACGAAATGATAATAACTTGCGCTTTGCGGTGACGGTCCTCCTGACGGTTGCCGCTTTATTGTTGTCCCGTGCCGAGGTCCGCGCCTGCACGGGAATCTCCTTTACGGCTTCTGACGGGTCTGTCGTGACGGCACGCTCGATAGAATGGGCGGCGGAACGCCTTGACAGCAGATATGTGGTCGTTCCGCGGGGACACAGTTTCGTCTCCTTCACGCCAGACGGCTCTGACGGGATGCAGTTCACAGCCAGATACGGATTTGTCGGCGTGCGTGTTATGGCTGACGAACTTGTCGTCGAGGGGCTCAATGAGAAAGGCCTGAACGCGGGTCTTTTCTTCTTTCCAGGATATGGGTCCTACAATGAATTCGACCCTGACCTGAGGTCCACGACGCTTTGCGACTTTCAGGTCGTCGCCTGGGCTTTGTCCTCATTCTCGACTGTGGATGAGGTTATGGAGGCTGTCTGGAAAATAAATGTCACAGGGCTTGACAAGAATGTCGGAGCGGTGCACTGGAGGTTCGCCGACCGCAGCGGCAGGCAGGTGGTCCTGGAGATAGTGGACGGACAGCCGAACTTCTACGAGAATTATGTCGGAGTGCTCACCAATGCCCCCGGTTTTGAATGGCATCTGACCAATCTCGGCAATTATGTCAATCTGAATCAGGGGAATGCGGGGGCGGAAGTCTGGAAGAACACTCCCCGTGACTTTCAGGTGAAGCCCCTCAGCGGAGGCTCTGGAATGTTGGGACTTCCGGGAGACCCGACATCCCCGTCAAGATTCGTCCGCACGGCGGTTTACAAAATGACGGCCCCTGTCCCGAAGGACGGCACGGGTGCG
>JBJEJS010000334.1:0-8892 GCA_051878235.1 Candidatus Cryptobacteroides sp. | reverse complement strand
AAGGATGGCATATTCCCAACGCCTACGACTTCTATGACCTGGCCGTCGGGGTGGCGAAGGACTACGGGCTTGAAGTCTCATCAATCGATGAATGCGTCGAGACAAAGGCCGGTATCTTCCTCTCGGAGAACAGGGAGACAAACCCGATGAAAGCGATGAACCTCATCGAATACGGCTTCGTCTCATCCTACCTGCGCGGAAGCAGGCCTGCGGCTGAAGGCGGGATGTGGGCCGCACACGCAAGCGCGGTCGAGAACGGGACTATGTTCAAACTTGCGAATGCCAGCGGATCCTTCCCTGCCGGGAACTATCCTATGTATTTTGACATCGCCAAAGAGATCGGATTCAACATCCTGCCGTGCGGGCAGTACAACGGAGACACGCTTCCTGCCCTCGGGACATATTCATTCCATTGGACTGCCACTGTGATTTCAGGAGAAAAGAGTTATCGTTTCACAATCGGGAACAATAGTTGCAATCTTTCCACATACGCCCAGGCACAGACCTACGGATGCAATGTGCGGTGCGTGGCGAACTATTGACCTGACTATGAAAAGAAGAAATTTTTTAGGGACTTGTGCCGCTGCCCTCGGGGCGGCGGCATTGTCCGGTTACAGGCTTCCCGTGAACGGAGGGGAAGTCCCGGAGGGAAATGCGGGGGATGAAGAGGACGGGAAGGAGAAGGCTCTCTCTCCGAGGAGACTGATTGTCGCTGTCGGAGCGGAGAAGAGGTTCAAGGCACTTCACATCTCGGACTCTCATCTGACGAGGGTCTCGGAGAATGACGGCGAAAGGAAAAAGGCTCTCGCAAAGAAGCGTGCCAGGATTTTCCCTGATGCGGAAAGGAATCTTGCCCTGGCGCTCGACTATGCGGAGAGGAACGGGCTCTATCTGCTGCACACGGGTGACCTTTACGATTTCGTCTCGGAGGCAAACCTTGCGGCGGCATCCGGAATCCTTGCCGGAGAGAATGTCATCGCCTGCGTGGGAAACCACGAATTCTCACAGTATGTCGGTGAGGCAAAGGAGGATGAGGCCTACAAGGCATTGAGCGCGGAGAAAGTCGCGCAAGCCTTCCGCCGGGACATCACATTCAGTTCAAGGACGGTCAACGGGGTCAATTTCGTCTGCGTGGACGACACTTACTACAATTTCACGGACAGGCAGAAGTCCCTGATGAAAAAGGAATTTGAGAAAGGGCTGCCTGTCGTGATGCTCTGCCACGTCCCGATGTACACACCTGTGAACCTTGACAGAATCCTGCGGGGGAACAACGGGAAATGCGGCTATATGACGGGTGTGCCGGAGGCGATAACATCTACTTACGAATCGCATCCTGAACGGCCTGAGTCAGAGAGATGGAAGGACAAGAGCGTCCAGCAGCACGCGGACAGGCAGACGCTTGAGTTCATCAGATGGCTCAAGAGACAGAAGAACCTGAAGGCCGTCCTCTGCGGGCATTGCCACAACTATTTCGCAGAACAATTTTCCCCGACGGCAATGCAGTACACCGTCGGGGCAGGATATAAAGGGGATGCCTACGAAATCGAGTTCGTGTGATTCCCGAAAGCCGCTGAAGGTTATTTCTCTGTCAGGGATTTTATCAGGGCTATCTCATCTTCGCTGTATGGGGTCCCGTCCTGACGGTAGATGTCGTGGAACCATACAGGAGGCTCGGCAAGGTCCGGCAGAGGGTCATCCCAGGCGAAGATCGTGTTGGTCTTTCCTGCGACAAAGCCCCAGTTGATTGCCGCCACATTGTTGGTCCTCAGGACTGGAAGGGCATTCTGGAATGTGCAGTTCTTTGTCCTTGCCATATACTCCGTGCAGACAAGTGGACGCCCGTAAGCATTGAGGGTGTCGATTGCGTGCTGCTGGCTTTCAGGAGAACTGTAACAATGATAAGAGGTCACATCCGAATTTGCCAACTGGAACTCGTTGAGTTCCTTGAGGGAATCGCTCCACACGCCTGAGGTAAGAGGCTGTGACGGACGGACAGACTGTGCCCACCCGAAAGCCTTCTTCAGAAGAGGCAGGCTTGAGGATTGGTATTTCGAATTGCCCGGCTCGTTGTAGAGGTCCCACATCAGCACGCGGCTGTCTTTTGAGAAAGTCTTCAGGACATCTTTCATATATGTCTCAAGCTTCGGATAGAGAGCCGTCGTGTCAGCCCTCAGGGCATCCGAAGGGTCGCGCACCCATCCGGAATTGTGGACACCGGGCTCCGGTGCAGGCTGGGTCCCATACCAGGACTCGGCATTCCAGCAGTCATCGAAGAACACGAACAGGGGACGGATGGAATGTGACTCACATATTCCAAGAAAATCGTCCATACGGTTTTTCAGGCCTTCGGCATCATTCTCATATACGACACTGCTCAGATAGACCCTGAGGGTGTTGAAGCCGAGGTCCTCCGCCCAGGAGAGTTCCTTGTCGATGAGGTCGTGGTTGTAGGTGTCCTCACTCCACATCTCAATCTGGTTGACAGCGTCTGAAGGGATGTAGTCGCATCCGACCAGCCATCCCTGGGCATCATACCACTGTTGTGCCTTTTCTTCGGTCCACCTTGCTTCTTTTGGAGCACAGGAAGCGAGCACCAGCAACGCTCCCGCCAATATCATTGATTTTTTCATATTGATGTTGAATTTTCAGGAAATATGGGATTACCGCAATTTGAATGTCGTGGCGCTGAATGTGGCGTCGCCCGGATAGAAGTCCACCTCCACGCTCTTGTCCGACACCCTCATCTTGTAGGACCCTGCGGCAATGGAGTCCGAGTATCTGGTCAATCCAGGGCGATATTCTTCGAAAAGCGCAGATTCGTCCTTTATAGGACGCCCGTCAGGCATCGTCTTCCGGCTCATCCTGTTCAGCCCGTATTTCTGAGGGTCATCGCAGAGCACCTTGTATGTCCCGTTGGCCTCACCTGCCCATACGCTGGTCATTTCAATCTGTGTGATGATGCCGCCATCCCCCTTCCATTCCGTCAGACGGGTATGGTGTGAATGTCCGCACAGGCAGATTGCCTTGCGTTTTGCGAACTCAGCCCTGAAATGCCTGCGGGCCTGTATGTCATTAGGTTTGTCGGCACCGTGATAGAACCATCTGCAACTGTCCGAATCCATCGGGAACAGAGGACCGTGAGTGATTATGAAAGTGTGGCGGGCACCTTTGGAGTCGGCCAGAAGTTTCTCCGTCTCGGCATCGTCGGGATGATTGAAGTCGAGGACCAGGTAGGCGTCATCCCCCACATTGAATCCGAATGTCGTCTTCAGAATCTCCTTTGAAAGTTCCTCCGACATCCTCTTCGGCATATATTCGTGATAGGCGGCCTTCGCTCCCTTGCCCCTGACGTCGTGGTTTCCGACGACGGTCACGAAAGGAAGCCCCCCGAACTCCTCCTTGAACCTGTCCATCACATCCTCCAGCATCTTCTTGTGGACATCAGGATTCCCGCAGTCGCCCTGAATCAGGTCACCCATCTGGAGGGCCATCCGCGTGTTCTCATCTACGAGGCAGGCAGCCCTCTTGAGCAGCCTCGGGCACCTGTCGCGCCACATCTCCCCGTTCCGCGCAAATTCCGCCCTCTGCACACGGTTCAGCCATTCGACAGGCTCATCGTAGAAAGAATGATAGACGGATTCGGGCTCGGTGTCGAAATGGGTGTCTCCGAGAATCACCATATTGTACTGCTTTCCGGCGGACCTTTTCCGCGCCTGCGCAATTGTCAGGTTTCCTGAAAGGGCGACCCCGGCAAGTCCGCAGAAAGACAAATTCAAAAAATCTCTTCTGTCCATAATTATAATCTTTTCAAAACCAGTTTATCTATTGCAGGAAGGACCAGGGCGTCATTCCGGACCCTCACCAGGTTGCTTCCCTTCCTGAGGGTGCAAGGGAACTCGAGAACGGCATAACCTTCACTCTCCTCCACAGCATCGGCAACGGCAGATTCCCCGTTGACTTCCAAGCATACAGTCTCCACGGCATCCCCTGAGGCCACCGTGAGATAGAGCAGGTAATCCCCTCCCCTGAGGCTGTGGACATCCCTCCACTCAAGGCAGTTCTCAGGGGAGCCTCCGAGATTCATCGCCACAGCACGCCCTGACGCTCCCTCCACAGGAACATATTTGCATCCTGTCCCTGCAATTGCCGTGAACGCAGGGCAATAACCCCATTCCGCCTCGTACAGCACAGGCTCGGCACGCCTTCCCTCAACCTTCAGAATCTTGGCGGAGTGTGGAGGAAGTTCCATATCAATGGAATCAAATGTCCCCAGATCCTCCCGACGGTTAAGGTCACGCACCTTCACCCTGCCTGCGAACTCCAGTTCTTCAGGGGCCACCGTGAAACGGACCGCCGTGTCGGCAGGATTATACAGGGCCACAGCCCTCGTGTTCCCCCACTTTCTCAATATGTCCTTGACAAAGACATAGGTCTCTCCGCAATGCTGTGCCACGTGTGCCTGAAGCCCGAGAGGGTCCTGGTTGAGCGCAATGAGTTCAGGATTCGTGATTATGTCCATCGTCTCCCGGGGAATATACTCCATATCGCATCCCAGAAGCAGAGGGGAACTCATTATGCACCATATCCCGAAATGCGCCTCCTCCTCCGTGTAACTGAGTCCGAGCCCCTCCTCCCAGAACGGTGAAGGCTTGATGTTGTAGCCCACGGCAAGCATATCCATATCATTGTAGCGGCCACCTGAAGCGTATGCCGAAAGATAGAGATTCTTTCCAACGATATATTTTACGGAAGACCACACCGGACGGATGTCTGCGGAAATCCTCCAGGACTCCCCTGCCCTGTCCACCCAGGTGCCCGGGTAATTCCACCGGCAGATGTTGATCTCGACAGGTTTGGAGGCAATGCTGTCAATCACGGTACGGATTTGCATATACCTCTGCTGTTCATCGAGTTTCAAATCCCGCGCACCGCAATAGTCGATTTTGATGAAATCAAAGTCCCATTCATTGAAATATCTCTGCGCATCCTGGATGTCGTGTGACCAGAGCCCCGCCCCGAGACCGTTCAGGTCGTGGTTGTAACTTGAGCCGCAGGTGTTGTGCCCGGCATCAGAATAAATTCCCGCTTTCAGTCCGAGGGAATGGATATGGTCTGCCAGAGCCCTCATCCCTTCAGATCCTTCCGGAAACCTCTGAGGATGAGGAATCATATATCCGTCAGCATCCCTGTGGCCGAAAAAGCCGTCATCGATGTTGACGAATCTGTAGCCCGCATCCTTCAGTCCCTTCTCCACCATCAGGTCAGCCTGATGGGCAATGATGGAATCAGAAATATCCACCATATAAGCGTTCCAGGAACTCCAGCCCATCATCGGAGGCTTCACGCAGGCCGTCCGGTCCGAACATCCGCTGAAGGCGAAGACAACTGCGGTGAAGGCCGCAAGGGAAAATGTTTTTCGGAAATATTTCATATTTCGTAAATTTTTGACAAAGATAAAATATATAAATATATATGATATAAATAAATAGATATATAATATATAAGGTATATATGAAAATATTGAAAAAGCCAGCCGCCCCTCCTTGGAAGTCTGACGGCTGGCAACCAATAATAAACGAAACGAAATTTATCTGGTCACTATCCTGATGTCATCTATGACAAGACGATAAACTCCGCCTGTGGTCGTGTTCACCATCATCAGGCTCTCGCCCTTGTAGAGATCGACATCGAATGATGCAGTTGCTCCGCGATAGTCAAAAGTGAAATCCGTGTTCGTTGCGGCTGCGCCCTCAAGGTACGGAGGATCCAGGATGACTGTTCCGACAACCTTGTAAGTCTGACCGTCATAAATGGCGGACGGATTGTACTGGCGCACCTCCAGTTGCTGGGCAAATGTCGATGGAGAGTTCGAGACACCGATGTAAGTGAAAGTCAGGGTGCAGGCTGTGGTCTGGTCACTCTTCAGCAAGTCACTCTCAAGGGCAGGGGTCGCAACCCATCTCCTGTAACCGTCAAGCAGGACAGCACCCATCATAGGACGGGTCTGAGGCGACATATAACATCCTGCGGCATCACCCGCGTTTGCATTGCACTTGATGCAGGACTGTTCAGGAGTAGGATTCGAGCTCCCGTCAATGTAGGTTGTTCCTGATGCGAATCCCCAGGTGTCAGGCTGATGCCCGCCAATTGCGAACTCGTAGGTACAGAAATTCCCGTTCCAGTGGTTGACACCGTTTGCGACAGCTGCAGCATAACCGTTCCTGCTTGTGGTGGCAGGAGTTGTTCCGACGCATCCGTTGCCGTAGTCCATCTGAAGGCAGAGGTCATCAAACCCGATATAGGCCACCTCTCCTGCAGCAAGGACATGCCTTGCAGGGGTCGTGAACTCAAGAGGCTTGGACCACTCGGAAGTTCCTGCAGGGTTTGTCATAGTCTTGTCACTGCCGGTACCGTGGTAAGTGATTGTGAACGATGCGAGAGAACGGACACGGAACCAGTAGGTGGTTGCCGGTTTGAGGCTTCCGAAAGTTATTCTCGTGTCATAGACAAGGTTTGTCCCGTTCTTCTTTCCGAGCCAGGATGAGTTTGCAAATGCGGTGTTCGTACTTGCATATCCATTGTAAGGATAGCAGGTATAGACCACATTCTGGCAGGCGGCATCGGAATAAATCTCCATCTGGTAGAGCCTTGCGTTTCCGTTGATGTCGATGGAACCGTAATCGGCCTCAAGAGGGTCCCACTGGAATGTCGCCATTCGGCATCCCTGGTTCCTGCCCTTTATTTGCCATACATTCCTGGTCTTGAACTTGACTTCGCTGCTTGCCGTCTGGGTGCGGTCGTAAGCCTCGACCTTCAAGGTGTACTCCTTGTCCATATCCAGACCGGTCATATAATAAGAAGTCTCAGTCTGGGTTGCAATCTGGGTACCGTCAAGGCTGATTCTGTAACCTGTGGCCCCGGTAATCGGATTCCAGGTGATCGTGGCATCGGTGAACCTTACCTTTGCAGAAAGTTCAGGTTCGGTCAGTTCAGGGTTGTCGTTCACCTGAACCACCTTGATGGTGACATCGTCAATGTACATCCTCATCTGTTTCGAGCCGGCAGTCGAGCCGTCAGCCTCCCTGTCCATTCCGATGGCTATACGCTCGCCCTTCTGGACTGATTTCACCACAACCTTGTACTCGTTCCATCCTGCCTGGTCATTGAGGGTCAGGCGGTAAGACTTGCCGTAAACAGGGGATGCAATTGTGTTGGCACCGTCCATCTCGCCGTTGACCGTAACCACACGGGCATTGAGAGGGTCGCTCTCGTACCTTGCGGCCTTGAATGTCACTTCAAGGTCGGTGTACTTGCCTTCCTGGAGTGAGTTGAGTTGAGGGGTCACAATAGTTCCTATGCGGCTTTCAGCACCGAGTTTCAGATAGCCCGGACGCATGCAGACAAGGTTGGAAGATCCTTCGTTGATCTGACCCCACTGTGCCAGACGGGTTGAGGACACTGCCGCAGCCATCTTGCTGTAGAGACGGGACTCGTTGCCGTAACTGATGAATGTGACGCGGCTCTGGTCGTTGCCCTCGCCGAGTGCGGGACCAGGATTGCTGGTCAGGGTGGCATCCTTGAATGCAGGCACGTTGATGTAACCCATTGCCTGTGCTACTCCGTCACCAAACCAAAGAAGTTCGGAGAAGTCCTCGCTGAGGATGATGTCTCCTGCATTCCCCGTCGTGGCGTCTGCGACAACAGTTGATTCAAGGGTTCTGGCCTCAAGCACGTTGCTTGTTTCAAGAGCATCGGATGAATAGTCCTCCCTGACTGCCTTGAACCAGTAGGTCGTGTTCGGCTCAAGTCCTGTGAAGATGAATTTAGGATGTCTCTTCTCCCAGTTTGACAGAGATGCCGGAGTGTAGAACTGCACGAGCAGATTCTGGCAGGCTGCGTCCTTGTAAAGGGCGAACGAGTAAGGGATTGCGATGTCGGCGGCAGCATCGGAGTAATTGCTCGGAGACCAGGAGAAGGTCAGGGTAGATGAGGTTTGTCCTTCAAGGCGTGCATCAAATGCGACCCTCTCTTCCAAAGGTCTGTTGACCTCGCCAAGGACCACCGCCCTGGCGACCTCAAGAGTGTACTCTCCGCGGAACCAGCTTGTCGAGACCTGTCCGCCGGCACTTTCAGCCTCAACCTTGAATCCTTCTGCGACTGTCCCCGGAAGGGCGGCGATGGTCACGGTGCCTGCCGGGAAAGTCTCCGCAGCGGGCTTGAGGGTCACTGTTGAAGAGGCAGTTTCCTTGACGGTAACTTCATTGGCGTAGATGTCTACATCAATTGTTCCGGTGAGCATCTCGCCGTCTGCCGTGCTGACTTTCAAGGACTTGATGTCATCGGACGGAACATTGAGAACTATGGCCGCAGCATCGTTGACTGCATCCGCCTTCGAAAGCGCGGTGAATGCCGTCGCAGGAAGGTTGAGGGATTCGCCCGCAGGACCTGCCGTCTGCTCAGCAGGAATTTCAAAAGTAGCGATTCCGTCTGCAAACGCCGTGCATCCTGATGCAGGATATGCGATATAGAACAAATCGGCCTTGCTTCCGAGTTCCCCTTTCAGGACGGTCTTCAGACCTTTTGAACCTTCAGCGACATATTTCACAGGAGATTCCTGGACCCCGTCCGAAACGAGGGCCTCGCTGCCGTCAACCCAGTTGACATTGGCGTTTGTCAAAGCCATTCTCGTCACTTCGAAGGCTCCCTCCACAATGGCCGGTCCTTCAGGCTGCTGTGGACGCTCCCCCGCAACAGGGGCGTCAATCTCCCTGACACAGGACACCATTGCCGCGCAGGCGGCAACCAAAGTCAGATATTTATATATTCTATTCATATATCTTTATGTCGTAATATTTAACATTATTGCTTTCGGCCGAATAGGTCCAGGTG
>JBJEJS010000333.1:0-8916 GCA_051878235.1 Candidatus Cryptobacteroides sp. | reverse complement strand
AAGGCAGGATAGAGAAGACACTCTAAGGCAGGGACAATGTCCGGACACTTCAACCCCATTCTTCTGGCGGCCCTGCTCCTGACAGCCCCTGCATTTACGGCAGGGGCCGGTCCTGTTGATTTCGGAACGAGGAACGGTGTGCTCTCTTTTGAGGAGGGCACATCTCCCGTTTCTGCGCGGAGCAAGTCTTCGCTGTCCATCTCGGACTTTCACAGCAAACTCGGGGAGAAATCCCTGGAATGGTCCTGGAAAGGGAAGGGCGCGGCAATCTCAATCGACGGGGAGATCCCTTACCTGAGGGAGAATCCTGACCCTAAGGAGACATCCGTCTCAACCTTCGTGTTCTGGGTCTATTCAGAAAGGCCTCTTGAGGGCAACCTGCGGTTTTCATTCCTGAAAGACGGAAGGGAATGCTGCCATTTCGACTACGGTCTCGGCTTCAAGGGCTGGAGAGGCGCGTGGGTGGCATTCGACCGGGATATGGAGGGCACTCCCGAGGAGGGTATGGACCAGGTGGTCATCTGCGCTCCGTCAGGGGAGAAATCAGGCACGCTCTATTTTGACGGGATCATCACATCCTCATTCCAGGATGTCCGCCACCACACTCCTGACTGGCAGGCCCCGTTCATCAACAAGGAGACGACCAACCACTGGCTTGTGCTGAACAACAGTTGGAACAAGGAACTCGACATAAAGGAAAGGCCGCTCGGAGAAAAGTCTGCCGAAGAGATGGAGAAGGTGAGGGAAAGGTTTGTCCGCCTCGTCTCCGACGGCAAGAAAATTCCAGACATCAAGAAATTACGGGATATTTACAACAGTTACGGAATCCATCGTAATCCTGACGGGACCCTGAACGGGAAACCTGTTTTCTTCACAAGATACGGGGAGACCTTCATCAATTGCGGGATACCCGACGCATCGAAGCAGTTTGCCGCAAACGGGCAGTTGCTCAAGGAATACAATGACAATCTTCTGGGCATCGCCCTTGCGTGGAACGCATCCGGGAATCCATCCGAAAAGGAGGAACTGGCAGGAATGTATGTGATGATGACAGAGCATCTCCTGGACCAGGGATTCGCGGCAGGAAGCGGACAGGGGACGCTCCATCACCTCGGCTACAGTATGAGGAACTTCTACACCGCCCCTGTCATTATGCGAGATGTACTCTCAAGCGCAGGGTTTCTGCCGCAGGTGCAGCAGGCGATGGAATGGTTTTCAGGGGTCGGGGAGGTCAAGACGGCCCCGCAGCAAGACGGAATGGACATAGACGCCTTCAACACTTCCCTGATGGGAAGGGTCGCATCCCTTCTGATGATGGAGGACAGCCCTCGCAAGCAGGCTTATATGGAGGCTCTCTCAAGGTGGATTGACAACGGCTTCAAATATGCGGAGGGCACACTCCCCTGCTTCAAGAGGGACGGCTGCGTCTATCACCACAGGAAGAACTATCCCGCATACGCGACAGGAGGCTTCGACGGGGCTGTGAATGCAGTCTATATGTTCAGCGGGACAGGCTTCGCCATTTCAGAGGAGGGCCACAAGGTCCTGAAGGACGCGCTTCTGGAAATGCGCTTCTACTGCAACAAGAAATCCTTCCCGCTGGCCCAGTCAGGAAGGCATCCCGACGGGAAAGGGGCATTGATTCCAAGGCAGTACGGGCTTCTTGCACTTGCCGGCTCACCTGACGGGAAGGAATCCGTTGACAGGGACCTCGCGGGGGCATACCTCCGGTTTGAAGGGCTTCAAGGCAAGTATTCAGAAACCTTCACCAAAGCAGGCATAGAGCCTGAAACGGCCCCGACAGGGACGCACATCTACGGCTACAACTCCTCCCTTGCACACCGCAGCGGGGAATGGCTCGTGACTGTCGCAGGTCACAGCCGCTATCTCTGGTCTGCGGAAATCTACCCGGGAGCGAACCACTATGGGCGTTACCTCACCCACGGCAGCCTCCAGATTCTTGCGGACGAGGAGCCCGACATCGACAGTTTCGGAAGCGGCTATGCCGTGGACGGCTGGGACTGGTGTCACATCCCGGGAACGACAGCGGCTGTCATCCCGATGGAACAGATGAAGGCCAATGTGCTGAATGTGGACGAGTTCTCCGGCTACGAGGAGATGCTCCTCTCCGACGAATGGTTCGCAGGCGGGGTCTCCCACAAGGGAATCTGCGGGGCATACGCGATGAAACTCCACGAGCACGACAAATACAACGGCAGCCTGAGGGCACGCAAGTCGTTCTTCCTTTTCGGGAACAGAATCATCGCCTTGGGCTCCGACATCGAAAACCATCTTGAAGGCGCCCCGGTGCACACGACCCTTTTCCAGAACACCGCATCTGAAGACGGGACCACGGTGCTTGACGGAATGACCCTGACAGGAACCGTCCGGGCGGCCTCCTCTCTCAAGGAGAAAACCGTCCTGCGCGACCGTTTCGGCAACGCCTATTTCGTCCGCAGCGGGAAGGTCCTTCTCAGCAGGGAACTTCAGCATTCCCTCCACGAGGAGACGGACAGACCGACCACGGGATTCTACGAAAAGGCAGCCATAGTGCACGATGAGGGCAACTCCTATGAATATATGATTCTTGTGCACCCTTCCGAAGTCCAAGTCGCTGACTGTGAGGAGAAACAGCCCTACAGCGTGGACAGATGCGACAGCCGCGTACACAGTGTCACCGACCTTGTGGACGGGACGAAGGCCTGCGCGGTCTTTGAGCAGGGGGATGTGGACAGACTTGTTCTCTCCGCCACCCCTTCGATGCTGATGTATAGCACTGATTCCGAAGGGATGCTCACCCTGAGCGTCAGCAACCCTGACCTTGCGCTCTACGAAGGACCCTCCGACGAGGTTTTCGACAAAGACGGCAAGAGGATGGAAAGAAGCGTCTATGGAAGGAAATGGATCAACAACCCTTGCGGAAGGACATCTGTGAGTCTTGTGCTTGACGGAGAATGGGAACTGGAAAATCTGGTTACACGCTCGGCACAGGGCGGGCCTCAGACCGGGACCAGCATCCGCACCGAAGGCGGAAAGACCTTCATCGAAGTGGTGACCGCCGAAGCGAGGACGGAGGAGCTGGCTCTGAGGAGAAAGGACTGAGAAAGAAAACGACTTTTTTATATATTATATATATGGTAAACATAAAACATTCATTCATAAGACTTCTGCTTCCGCTCGCGGCACTGTGTGCCGCAGCGGCAGGATGCGCTGACGTTGCCGGCATCGAGTCAAGGCTCGAAGACCTCTCCACAAGGGTTGACGCTCTGGAAGACGCGCTTGCACAGACGAACAACAACGCCATCGCAATCAAGAAGCTGTACGACAGCGAAATAGGGATTGTGGGCAAGACGGAAAAGTTCCTTGGTGACGGGACTGTCTGCGGATATTTCCTTGAACTGACTGACGGGACCTCCATCGAAATCACTTTCGGAGACAGGATTCCTGTGGACGCGCCTCTGCTCGGGGTTGACTCCGACGGAAACTGGATATACTCCTTTGACGGAGAGACCTGGGCTGTAATCGAAGGGGCAGCCAATGCGTTCCAGGAAGAGGGAGCCACTCCTGAAATCGGAGTTGACGCGGAAGGTTACTGGACAGTCAGCAAGGACGGGCAGACCTTCGAGAGGATTCTCGACCAGTCAGGCAAGCCTGTCAGCGCAGGAGGTTCCGGCAGCAGTATGAGCAGGATTTTCAGTGACGTGAAGTACGACGAATCCGCAAGCGAGATGGTCTTTTCCCTCAAGACGGGAGAAGTGGTGAGGGTTCCGTACTTCGGCGATTTCTTCTTCATCGTCAAAGGACTTGACGAGGGTGAGGTGATCACCCTGGGAGAGGTCAGGGAATATGAACTGGCAATGTCCTCCGTAAAGGATGCCGTCATCGAGGCTCCGGACGGATGGCGCGGAGTGATTTCCGACGGGATCTTCACAGTGACAGCCCCTTCAAGCGGGACTGCCGGACAGTATTCATTCATTTTCTGGCTGGTTTCCGAAAAGGGATTCCTGAAGAAGGTGACTGCGACATTCACCCTCAATCCGGTCCACATCACCCTGGACGCCTGCCGGGAGTACAAGGAATTCGAGGCGGGAAGTCCTGAGAATGTCCTTCTTGACTTCTCATACGCAGGCTACAAGCACGGTGAGACGGCTCCTCCGGATGTCTGGTCACTGGGCTACACAGTCTATGATGTGACTGCGTACGGCGCTATTCCGAATGACGGAATCTCGGACAGGGACGCATTGTACGCCGCACTCCAGGCCGCCGGAATCGGAGACCCGGACAACAAGACCTACAAGGCCGACGCAAAGGCAATCATATATTTCCCTGAAGGGGAATACATCCTCCACACCTCCGCCGACAACACTGCCACGGAGACCGTTCCGATTGTAATCAGGGGAGGTAATTTCATTCTCAAAGGTGCAGGACGGGACAAGACCACCCTCGTGATGCAGGACAAGAGCGTGACGGACACACCTGACGTTCTTTACAGTTCCGAACCTATGATCAACATCACCAACTGGACAGGTCTGAAAGCCCTTACAACAGTCACTTCAGACGCCCCGAAAGGGTCCTACAGCGTCGATGTTGCATCCACGACAGGGCTGAGCGCAGGGAAATATGTCTGTCTGAGGCTGACGAACAACGACAGTGAACTTATTGCCCAGGAACTGGCTCCGTATTCCATCGAGAGCACGATGACCAATCTGAGGGATGTCGGAGTGCAGGTGATTGACTACCACCAGATCAAAAGCATCAGCGGGAACACCCTGACTTTCTATGAGCCGATAATGCACGAGGTCGAGGCCAAATGGGGATGGGAGGTCCAGCAGTACACCTACTACTCCGGAGTCGGAGTCGAGGACCTGAAGTTCAAAGGTTTTGCCAAGGACAATTTCCACCATCACGGTTCCTACGAGGATGACGGAGCGTTCAAGCCTCTGACAATGGTCAGGCTGACCGACTCCTGGATGCGCAGGGTGGATTTCGAAGATGTGAGCGAGGCCTGCTCGATCACCAACTGCGCGAATGTCTCCGCCTACGACATCAACATCACAGGGAATCGCGGACATTCCGCAATCCGGTCACAGGGGTCATCCAGAGTCTTCATCGGAGCAGTGACGGACCTGACCGAAGGCTATGCCATTACAGATGCAGGAGTGCCGTCAACTTCACTTTACCTTGACAATGCAGGACAGTATCACGCCTGCGGAGTTTCAAAGCAGAGCATAGGGACAGTTCTGTGGAGAAACCGCTGGGGCGACGACAGCTGCTTCGAGTGCCACGCGACCCAGCCCCGCGCAACCCTGATCGACTGCTGCGAGGGAGGCTGGATGAGATACCGTCAGGGAGGCGACATAGCCCAGCAGCCACACCACCTTGCGGACCTGACAATCTGGAACTTCCACGCCACGACCACCAACAAGCTCGGAGAGCCTTCCGATGTGGACGGCAAATTCAAATGGTGGACGGGCACCTGGTGGAAATTCCTGCCTCCTGTCATCGTCGGCTTCACTTCCGACTACGGACAGGTGTTTGACGAGACCCAGGTCAAGAGAATTGACAACCCGGGAACCTTCGTCGTTCCGGAGTCGCTTTACGAGCAGCAGCTCAAACGCAGGATGGGCATTGTTCCTGCCTGGCTCAATTCCCTCAAATAAATATAGACTAATATATATACTAAAATAAGAAAAAATGAAAATCAAAAACTACCTGATTATCGCCGCAGCGGGTCTGATGACCCTTGCAGGCGTGTCCTGTACCGACCTGAGTTCAATCGAAAAGGATCTGGACTCTTTGGAGAGCAGGGTGACCGCCCTTGAGACACAAATCAAGACACTGAATGAAAATGTCACCGCACTCCAGGCCCTCAGGAATGCGACCACCATCAAAAGTGCCACTCACAACACCGCCGAGAACACCTGGACTGTTGAATTGAGTGACGGGACTGTCCTCACCCTGAATGACGGCGTCATCGGAGAAGGCAAGACCCCTGCCCTGAGCATCAATGCTGAAGGCTACTGGACAGTGGATTACAAGGATGGAAAAGGTTATGTCCTTGTGAAGGACGCTTCCGGAAACCCTGTGAAAGCCCTCGGGACAGACGGGAAGACCCCTGTCTTCGGAGTTGACGCAAACGGCTACTGGACCGTGGATTACGGAACCGGGGCGACCCAGGTGAAGGATGCTTCGGGGAATCCTGTGAAGGCAAGCTCATCTGATGCAGCAGACTCATTCTTCGAGGAGGTGAAACTCAGTTCTGACGGGAAAGCCCTGGAAATCAAGCTCAAGGGCGACACCACCTGCTACTCCCTCCCGATTGTCGCCGACTTCTGGTTCAAGATTCTGGACAACGGAAATGCCGCAGCGGGTCTCTACACATTCGCTAGGAACGAGACAAAGGTGTTCTCAGTTGATTCCAAGGGAGTAGCATCCGCAGTGGTCATCGCAAAACCGAGTGACAACTGGACAGTGATCCTCGAGGGCGCGACCCTCAGCATCACCTCCCCGGCAGCAGGCACGAAGGCAGTCTCAGCTGACAGCCGCACCGATGTCGCCATCCTTGCAATCTCAGAGAAAGGCTTCTCCACCACCGCCAAGATCAGCGTGGCCCTCAACGACGAGCCGATTGAGGTCAATCCTGCCGCTTCAGTCTCATTTGTAAGCGCAACTGAGACAACGCTTTCGTTCAGTGTGACTGCAACCGACTTCACCGGATGCAAGTATGTCATCAAGCCTGACGACACAGTGCCGACAGCGGAGGAAATCTCCACAAGCGGAACGGCGATAGCATTTGCGGGAAGCGCAACCACTGCAACATTCACAGCCGAGGGACTTACCGGTGAGACCACCTACAAGGTCTTCGTGCTTCCTTACAACGGGGATGTGCTGGGAACTGTGGTTTCTGCTGAGGGGACGACTGCAGAGAAGACCTACACAAGCCTCTATGCAAAATGGATGGACGGAAAGGACATCGTGATTGACGGCGTTGCTTATAACAAGGGGACTTGGACTGGGACTGAAGCCGTTCACATCACCACATCCTCTGAATCAGCAAACATCAATGCAAACGGAATCTATTTTATTGATAAAGATGTGGAAGCTGCTTTCACATTTACCGGAGCAATTGTCAACCTGATTATTATTGGAGATGAAATCAATAGTCTAAGTACTGTTAAGATGACAGCAGGCCTATATGCTAAATTGAATAAGGGTAAAGAGGAATACGGTAGTTTTGTAATGAAGAACATCCTGCTGGATGCAAGCGGAATGACCTCAGGGTATTCCATTACAGTCAATGCAGATGGAATGTTTGACAAAGTTATATTTGAGGATTGCTGTATAAAGCCGACAAATGGGAAGCCTCTATTGTATTCAGGGGGAAATATCCGTACTATAAACAAGGTCGTATTCAAGAGTTGTGACATTCAACTTCCTGCTGGCACAGCACAGTATATGATAAGTTGTGGCGGTTCTAATACCCCTGCTTTCGGAGATGTAACAGTAAGCGACTGTCTCATCTATTGTACAACCGACAATGCAGCTACATCTGATTTCAAGGTCACCAATTTCAAATTAGGTTCATTCAATTCCGTAACTCTTAAAGGAAATACTTTCATCAACGCAATTGCAAACGGTGCTTACTTGTACGCGGACAAATTCACTTCAGTATATATTGAAGACAATATTTTCTTCACCAATGTGGCAGCTGACAAGTATTTCCCGATCGTCCAGGGAGTAACTCAGATGCCGACATCAGGAGTATTCACAAACAACATAGGATACAAATCTGACCAAACTAAGCAATGGCAGGCATTCAGTGGTGGAATGGGTAACGCATTTGAAGGAGCCGTTGATGTGAAGAAACTCACCGAAGACCCATTCGCAGGAGGCACATTCAATGCCGCAGAGGGCAAGTTTGTTCCTAATGCATCATACGCAGAGTACGGAGCCAAGAGGTAATCTTAAAACTGAGAGAGAATGTACACTGAACAGGAACTTCTGGAAATTGTTTCCAAATTTGAAACAGCCGGAAAGGTCGAGGGAATCAAAGCCCTCGGCCCCGGCTTCATCAACGACACTTTCATTGTCACCACCGGAGAGAAATCTCCCCGGTACATCCTCCAGAGGAAGAACCACATTGTCTTCCCGGATGTGCCGGGAATGATGCACAACATCGACCTTGTGACAGAGCACATCAGGGCAAAGGTTGAGGCAGAGGGAGGAGACCCGCTGAGGGAAGTCCTCACAGTCACCCGCAGAAGACCTGAGAGCCTCACAGCCGAAGAGTCATCAATGCCTTACAATGACCTCTATTACAAGGACACAAAGGGCAACTGGTGGGCAATGTGCCTCTTTATCGAGGGGTCCGTCACCTATGAGAAAGCCGACACACCTGCCCTCGCATACAAAGGCGGAGAAGGCATAGGCAAGTTCCAGGCGCAACTCGCGGACTTCACGACCCCGCTCACGGAGACCATCAAAGGCTTCCACAACATCCGCTGGAGATTCACCCAGTGGGATGAGGCCATCAGGCGCGACGCCGCAGGGAGAGTGAAGGACCTCAAAGAGGAGATAGGCTGGATTGAAAGCCGCAGAAAGGAAATGCTTGATTTCTGGAGCCTTGTCGAGGACGGCACGATTCCTACAAGGGTCACCCACAATGACACTAAAATCAGCAACATCCTTTTCGATGAGAAAGGAGAGGTGCTTTGCGTGATTGACCTTGACACCTGTATGAGCAGCACCTCACTTAATGATTTCGGTGACGCGATCCGCTCCTACACCAACACAGGAGCGGAAGATGACAAGGACCTCACGAAAGTCTCGATGTCTCTGGAACTGTTTGAGGCGTACACCAAAGGCTACCTGTCACAGCGCAAGGACACGATGACAAAGAGCGAATTGGACTACCTT
>JBJEJS010000332.1:0-8918 GCA_051878235.1 Candidatus Cryptobacteroides sp. | reverse complement strand
GGCAAGGCAGCCGTTGTCATTGGAATTGGAGACGACCTCCCTGCCGAAAGGCCAGAGCGCAAACCCCGCCATCTTGAAAAGTTGCCATCCGAAAGGAATTCCTATCACTGTGACACAGAACAGAAGTCCCACGATAAAATAATAGAGGCTTATGACCAGACCTCCGAGCAGCATCCAAAAAATATTTCCCAGAAATTTCATCGCAATCACCAGTTTTCCTGTTTTCGCATCCGCGAAACTAATGGATTTAAAATGCAAATATATACAATATTATATATATTTTTGCCACAAAATATGACACCGCCGATGGAAAATGATGAAAAATATATGAGGGAGGCCCTCCGCGAAGCGGAATATGCCGCACAGGAAGATGAGGTGCCTGTCGGCGCGGTTGTGGTGTTTGGAGGCAGAATCATCGCGAGGGGGCATAATATGACCCAAAGGCTGAACGACCCTACCGCCCACGCGGAAATGATAGCCCTAACCGCCGCTTTCGAGGCAATGGGAGGCAAATATCTGAGCGACTGCACTTTGTATGTCACGGTTGAGCCCTGCCCGATGTGTGCGGGTGCTCTTGCCTGGGCACAAATCGGGAAAGTCGTTTACGGGGCGATCGACCCCAAGAGGGGCTTCTCCCTGTTCTCCCCTTCCCTGCTCCACCCGAAGACACAACTGACAGGAGGAGTCCTCGCGGAGGAATGCGGAAAGATTGTCACCGATTTTTTTGCAGGAAAGAGGGACTGATATGGGAGGACTTGAGACCCTCGGACTTTTCGGGCTGTTCATAGGAACTTTCCTTGCCGCCACAGTCGTGCCATTCAGTTCGGATGTGCTGTATCTCGCCGTGCCCGCCACGACGGGAGACCCCTGGGGATGTCTGGTCTGGGGCACTCTCGGCAACTGGCCCGGCAGCGTCACAACCTACTGGATAGGCCGGGCGGGCAAATGGGAATGGATTGAGAAATGGCTTAGGGTCAAAAGAGAAACCCTTGAGAAGCAAAAGAAGGCAATCGACAGGTACGGAGTCTGGCTTGCCCTCCTCGCCTGGGTGCCTTTCATCGGGGATGTCATCGCAATCGCCCTCGGCTTCTACCGCACCCGTCCCCTGATGACGACAATCCTGCTTCTTGTCGGCAAATTCGCCCGCTTCCTTGTCTGGAATCTCATTTACGGGCTGATCTGATTTATGACTTTTTAGTACAAAGTACCGCAAAACTCAGATCTCAGTTGTCTTTAGGAATTTTAATTGTAATCGGTATTGCCGCATAAAGGTCTGATTGATAATTATATTTCTTTTTATCCCTTTCATCCGGAATTTCCGCTGTCACCCTGCTGCCACAGGCATCAGACGATATAGAGACTGTCTCTCCATACATAGGATAGATTCCACCAGCCTGCCAGGTATATGTTCCCGGGCGCAAAGAGTGTGAGATGATGAAATTCAGTCCCTGCTTTTTCCCGTCGGGTACAGGGTTCATCACAGACAACACCCACTCATTGCCGCAATCTCTGAGCATTATTTGTACAGGATCTTCGGATGTGACTGTAATTCCTCCCACCGATATGCTCCCCGGCTGGAAAAACGCATACTGTCTTGTTTCGTTAACTGAAGAATAAACCGCGTGAGCCACACCCTCCTCCGTTGTGGTCTCCAAATCCTGAAGCAGACTTTTCACGCGTACAGGCATCTCCCCGGCACTGACATTCGGTATTTGAACATAAAAGTAGGAATTGTCATAATTCTCCCCCGGGTCTGTACCGTGAATCAACGCAATGATGAAATTCGGTTTGCCATTTGAGATGTCAGGATTCGTCACATTGACTTCGGAACCTGTTTTTATGTTCAACATCGCTTTCTTTGCCGGAATAATCACATATCCCTTTTCACCTTGATGCAGCCAGCACACTTTTCCGATTTCAACGGAAAGATTCACCGACTCGTCAGGCATTACTGTCATTGTCTTCCTTCCACCGGCACACCAACTAAGCGGCCCGGTCAATGCAGTCTGGTCAACAAAAGTAGCAATTGCATTTCCCTGGCCTTCCCGCAAACGGGCAATCCCGCTGCCCAAGGAGATGATTTTGTCCTCGATGAAATGATAACTCTTGTATCCTGTGGCAGAACTGTAGGTTTCGCGTGGGAGATGATGGTATATTCCCATACCTGAAACACCATCCGCAAGGACTCCGGAGACTTTGTTCAGACCGGGCAGTGAGCCTTGTGCATGACCAAGAGGCAGAGCGTCCGTACGCCACTCTTCCGTCAATCCGGGCAAGGCGTGCCAATCAAAATTACAAAGTACCGTATGAGAATATTCCTCGCCTGAGACCTTGACCGGGAGTATGCCGGAGCCCAAATGCCACGAACAGCGGACCTTGCCGAAATCCTCAGCACCCACTGTCCTTTCAGACTTGAATTTAAGTGAGGCAAAGAAAGACCTTCCGCATTCACCCCTCCGATGGACAAGATAGTCATTCACCCAATAAGCATCCGTCCCGGAGTACTCATAAGTATCGTGTTTCAACTGACGGGATATTGCCATCAACGAGTCCGCCCCCTCAATATGGGTATCGGAACTTCTGGCATCCAGCATTCCACGCACGGCAACACAGTACTGATTAAGGACAAAATCCTTCATATCACTCAAAAACGAACGTCCAGCCACAAGAAAATCCATTCGTTGCCTATAGAAAAGTTTTGGATAAATATTCAGAAGCCTGTCCGCCTCGAATTGATAATATCCATCAGCAATTCTGAATTTGGTATCTTTCAGGTATTCAAATCCTTCATTACATTCTGTAAGCCATCCGAAGCCATAAGCGACCATTGCGGCATCCGTGGCATTGCCTACATGGTGGGATACTGTGCCGTCAGGATGGAATCCGGACTGTGCATATTTGTGTGAAGGGATACAGAACTTGGTCATCCAATATGCGACATCGGCAACAACTCCCTGCGGTTCCCATCCGGGGGAATAACTGAATCCCTCAAATGGAGGTTGTTTGTAAAAATCCTTGTACCAATACTCAACGTATGTGACAGGGCGGTTATAATCTGCCCAAATCAAGGGCAATGCCAATAATGTGCGTGAACGATGTCCCAGATTGGCATCTGTCCAGGCTCCTGACGAGTACAGGGTATCACATAGTTCTCCCCATCTGCCATCTGGGCAATCTATGCATCTGCGGCTTTCGATTTCAGTGAAGAATATCTGCATATAATTGATCAGCGCATCTTGAAGCCTGATGTTCAGGCTGTCTCCATTACTGATGCCATCAAGAATATCCGGCATCAAATGCAGAACAGGGACTATAAGTGCATCTGTCAACACCCATTGATGTGTCGGGATTTGCTGTTCCGCCCAGCCGCAGGCCTGTAACATACTGAATCCGTCTCCCGTACACTTTCCTATCGGCTTGCCGTCTTTCAGAACATCGTCTCCGTTCAATGGGAAATTGTCAATGTATGTAAGTATTGCTTGGTATAAGGCATCTTTAAGCTCCAGTCTCTTTTCAGGGTCTCCTGTCGGTCCGTAAGTCTTCGATGTAGCATAAGCATAGCCCAAGCCCCCTATCCGGTTTACAACTTTTTCCCAATCATATTCGATGGTCAGCCCGTTTTTCCCGTTCTTCTTTTTTCCCTGCACGTAGTCCTGCGGACGTTTTTCATAGCATCTCTCAAGACCGGGGAATTTCCAGCCATTGTTTCTCAAGGCTTCCATTTGTTCTGCGACTTCAGCATCAGAATATCTTTTTCGCCCGTAAAGCCTCTTGTTTGCAAGAGTTTTTGGGGCATAATTTGCATATAAGCGGCTGAGTAATGTCTTTTCCACAACATTTATCTCCACGGGGAATATGGATAAAACATTATTCCCGTCCTTAAGAGCTATTTCCAAGTGGCAGACAGCCGGTTTGTCTCCGGTCATCATTCCCGGAGCCACAGTCAGGATTCCCATAATGCGTCCGGAAACATCATAAGAAGTCTTCACCTGAAACAGTCCTTCAGTCTGCTTCAGGATCTCAAAACGATAAGTGTCAGGTATAGGATTCACGCGGACATCCTTATTCCTTTCCAAATGGATACGTCCTGTCACCTCCGTTCCCGCTGGACTATTTATTGGTATATCAAAATAATTGGCGAGGATTCTTTCTTTTGCCCCAACTGAAAAAGACAAGAGACATAGTGTGATACATACAACACTTGTTTTAGTTATATTCATTTTCACAATACCTCGGTACAGATTTACCGTTCTGTATATTAAACATTGGAAGCCGGATATCAGAATCCCCATAAACAGGATGCGTTGTCTTTTGTTCATATTCTATTTTTCCGACTCCACGACTTCACCAGGATAGTTTGGAATATATATTTTTCTTTCCTTGCCGCCACAGTCGTGCCATTCAGTTCGGATGTGCTGTATCTCGCCGTGCCCGCCACGACGGGAGACCCCTGGGGATGTCTGGTCTGGGGCACTCTCGGCAACTGGCCCGGCAGCGTCACAACCTACTGGATAGGCCGGGCGGGCAAATGGGAATGGATTGAGAAATGGCTTAGGGTCAAAAGAGAAACCCTTGAGAAGCAAAAGAAGGCAATCGACAGGTACGGAGTCTGGAATCTCATTTACGGGCTGATCTGATTTCTAAAGAGTCCTTGCGATGGCGTATTCGATTCCCCTGAGTTCGGCAAGGGAACGGAGGCGGCCGTAACAGCTGTAGCCAGGATTGGACTTGCGCGTTAGGTCGTCACACATCTGGTGGCCGTGGTCAGGACGGAGGAATATGCGGAAAGACCTCTTCTGCTCAACTTCAAGGACGGCACGCATCATCTCATAGACATCCACATCGCCCTCAAGGAGGTTGGCCTCAAAGAAATTGCCGTCGGAATCGCGTTTTGTCGATCTCAGATGGACGAAATCCACCCTGTCGCCGAACTCCCTCATCATTGCCGGGAGGTCATTGTCGGCACGCACCCCGAGGGAGCCTGTGCAGAGATTCAGTCCGTTGGCCGGTGAAGGGACGGCCCCGATGAGTCTGCGGAAGTCATCAGCCGTTGACATTATCCTCGGCAGCCCGAGAATCGGATAAGGAGGGTCGTCAGGATGGATGACCATTCTGGATCCGACCTCCTCGCAGACAGGACAGATCTGCTGAAGGAAGAATATCAGATTGGAACGGAGGGTTTCGGCATCCACAGAGTCATACCTTGCAAGGGCCTGCCTGAACTGGTCGAGGGTGAAACTCTCCTCGCTGCCCGGGAGGCCGGCTATCATATTGCGCGTGATGAGGGCCTTCTCAGCCTCGTCCATTGACTCAAAGCGGCGGGAAGCCCTTTCGACTTCTTCCGGAGTGTAGTCCTTCTCCGCGCCCTGGCGTTTGAGGATGTGAAGGTCGAAAGCCATAAAGGCATCCTTCTCGAAACGGAGGGCACGGCTGCCGTCCGGCATCTCAAAGGCAAGGTCGGTCCTTGTCCAGTCGAGCACGGGCATAAAATTGTAGGTTATGCAGTGTATGCCGCACTCGGCGAGGTTTCTGATGCTCTGTTTGTAATTCTCAATGTAATCGAGGTAACGGCCCTCCCTTGTCTTGATATGCTCGTGAACAGGGATGCTCTCGACCACTGACCAGACGAGTCCCTTGGCGGAGACCTCCTCCTGCCTGCAGCGGATCTCCCCGACGGTCCAGACCTCTCCGTTCGGAATGTGGTGAAGGGCGGAGACGATGTCGGTGACTCCCGCCTGCCGTATGTTGTCAAGGCTGACAGGGTCGTTCGGACCGTACCAGCGCCAGGATTGTTTCATTAAGTTCATAGCAATTCCTCTTAAATCGAAAAACTGTTGAAGCCGCCGTCAACGACGCTGACCGTTCCGGTGACGCCCTTTGAGGCATCTGAAATGAGGTAGTGGATCGCGCCGAGGAGTTCCTCCGGCTGGAGGAAACGCCCGAATGGTGTGTGGGCGATGATGGCCTCCGACCTTGCGCTGAGCGAGCCGTCAGGATTGGTCAGAAGATTGCGGTTCTGCTCCGAGAGGATGAATCCCGGGGCGATGGCATTGACTCTGAATCCGCTGCCGAATTTTGTCGCAAGTTCTCCGGCAAGCCACTCCGTCCAGCGCGCGATTCCCGCCTTTGCGATTCCGTAGCCTGCCACACGGGTAAGCGGACGGAATGAGGTCATCGAGCAGAAATTGACAATGACCCCGCTGCCCTTCTCCACCATAGGCTTGAGAAAGACCTTGGTCGGGATGACAGTTCCGAAGATGTTCAGGTCGCAGACCTTCCGCATCGCCTCGATATCAAGGTCGAACACGGTCTTGTCAGGACTGACATTCGCGGCATCCATATTGCCGCCGGCTGCATTGAGAAGCACGTCAATGCAGCCGTAACAGCTCAGGATCTCATCAAGATTCCCTGACAGGCTTTCCTCGTCAAGAACATTGGAGACCAGGAACATCGCCTCTCCTCCCGCCGACCTGATTTCCTCGGCAAGAGCCTCTCCCTTGACCGGGTTGCGCCCAAGGAGCACAAGAGAGCATCCCTGGGTCCCGAGATATTTCACAATGGCAGAGCCGAGCACGCCGCAGGCTCCGGTCATAACGACAACTTTGTCCTTGATATTGAAAAGTTCAGTCATATCTTCTTGATTTCCAAATATTTTATATATCCTTAATTTTTAACAAAACAAAATTTTCAAAAACACAAGTGCCCTTATTTCACGAACTGAGCCCTGAGTTTCTCTGTCTTGGCATCGGCATCGGAGCCGTGTGCGCCGAAATAGAACTTGATCTTCGGCTCGGTTCCTGACGGACGCACTGACACGACGTCTCCCTCCTCGTTGAAAAACTGGAGGACATTCGACTTCGGAAGTCCGGTCTCCTCAGGCTTGTTGTAGTCAATCACTTTCACCACAGGCGAGCCGGCGAGCTGTGCAGGCGGATTGGCGCGCATATCGGTCATAATTGCGGCAATCTCCTCTGCTCCTTCCTTGCCCTTGCGGACGAGGGAGGTGAGGGACTCCCTGTAGTAGCCGAACTCGGCGTAAATGTCCTGAAGCAGCTGGTAGAGGGTCTTGCCCTGGTCGGCAGCCCAGGCGGCGCACTCTGCGACCATCGCGCAGGAGATTGGCGCGTCCTTGTCGCGGACGAACTCGCCCACATTGAAGCCGTAGCTCTCCTCGCCTCCGCAGATGAACTCGGTCTGGCCCTCGTTCCTCTTGATGGTGTCGGCGATGAACTTGAAGCCTGTCAGCACGTTGTAAACCTTCACGCCGTACTTCTGGGCAATCGCGCGCATCAGTTCGGTGGTCACGATCGTCTTGACAATGTACTGCTTGCCGTTGAGTTTGCCGAGCTCGGACCAGCGGCGGAGGATGTAGTATGTGAGGATTGAGCCGGTCTGGTTTCCGTTGAAAAGCACCATCTTGCCCTCGTTGTCGCGCACTGCGATTCCGAGACGGTCGGCGTCAGGGTCGGTGGCCATCACGATGTCTGCGCCCTCCCTGTCCGCAACTTTCACGGCAAGCTCCAATGCTGAAGGCTCCTCAGGGTTAGGAGACTTGACTGTCGGGAAGTTTCCGTCAACGACATCCTGCTCCGGAACGTGGTAGATGTTCTTGAAGCCGAGCTTCTGGAGGAACTCAGGGACGATCTCCACACCTGAACCGTGGATAGGGGTGTAGACGATCTTCAGGTCGCTGTGCCTTTCCCTTGACTCAGGAGAAAGCATCAGGGACATCACGGAGTTGAGGTAGGCCTCGTCCATCTCGTGTCCCATCGTCTCGACCGGAGCCGCGTCAGGACCTTTCTCGAAGCGGACCATTGAAGGGTCGGAAATCTTTGCGACCTCTGCGACGATGTCCTTGTCCACAGGGGATGTGACCTGAGCTCCGTCTGACCAGAACACCTTGTAGCCGTTGTACTCCTTAGGGTTGTGGGAAGCGGTGATCATAATTCCCGCATTCGCTTTCTTTGTCCTCACGGAGTAGCTCATAAGAGCGATCGGATGGAGTTTGTCGAAGATATAGACCTTGATTCCGTTGGCAGAGAGCACGTCAGCCGTGATCTGCGCGAAATAGCTGCTGTTGTTGCGGCTGTCGAAGGATATGCAGACGCTGAGAGGGCCCTCGCAATTCGCCTTCATATAGTTGGCAAGCCCCTGGGTTGCCATTCCGACCGTGTATTTGTTCATACGGTTGGTTCCGACTCCCATAATTCCGCGCAATCCGCCCGTACCGAACTCAAGGTTGCGGTAGAACGCATCCTCCAATGCGACAGGGTCTTTCATAAGTTCTCTGACCTCATTTTTGGTCTGCTCGTCGTAGTTGCCGTCGAGCCAGCTCTGGGCTGTCTGCCTGAAATCTCTTTCCATATTCAGAAGTATTAATGTGTTATTTATGTGTTGTTTACAATTTTCAATATTTCGTAAAATCTAACAAAATTAGAAAATATATTAGAAATATCCTACTTTTGCAGGACAAATAAAATCAGATGACAGATTTCGCCAATTTCATCACCGTGCACGATAACGACGACACGGACAGGCTCATCCTCTCGAGGGACAAATGGGAGGGGATTGATATTCCTTTGGCAGTCAGCACCATACTCGGCCGCCGGAAAATCCGCCACAAAGTCCCGCAGTGGCACACCTGCCCGGAAGTCATCTACCCGACAAAACTCTGCGTCGAGCAGTGCTCGTCCGAGACGACGGCCAGGCTCAAAAGGGAGATGATTCTTTCGTACGCAGCACCCTCGTGCAGTAGGGATGGCATCAGGATCGCCGACCTGACCGGAGGGCTCGGGGTTGACTCGTTCTTCTTCGCCGAAGTCGCGGAAAAAGTGCTCTACAACGAGGCGGATCCGATGCTTGCCGGGGCGGCGGCCCACAATTTCGATGTCTTGGTTTTATGGAAAATTGAGCCCTGT
>JBJEJS010000331.1:0-1827 GCA_051878235.1 Candidatus Cryptobacteroides sp. | reverse complement strand
TCGTTCTCGGCAACCTTGCGGCGGCTTTCCTTGTAGCAGTTGATAGGCTTGCCACGGAGGCTGAAAACGGCCTGGTACTCAGCGTTGCGCGCCTTTGTGATGGTACCGCTTGCTGAGTCTCCCTCGGTGATGAAGATGCTGGAGAGCTCCTTGAAATCCTCCTTGTCCTTTGCCACCTTGTCGCTGAAATGGTAGCGGCAGTCGCGGAGCTTGCGGTTGTAAACGTTTGCCCGCTTGTTGCGCTCGCGTGTTTTTTTCTGGATGCCGGAGATCTCCTCCCGCTCGGACTGCGAGGCCTTGATTTTCTCCTCGATTACCGGGACAATGTCTGCGTGCTTATGGAGATAGTCATTCAAGTGCTTGGAGATGAAGTCGTTGATGAATGACCTGATGGTCGGTCCGCGGTCAATGGCGTTGGACCCGTCCTCGTTCTTGACAATCTTTCCGTCCGCATCCTTGAGGAATTTTTCCCACATATAGGTGCTGCCGAGCTTGGTCTTTGTCTGGCCCTCGAAGTTCGGCTCCTGGATCTGGATGCTGACGGCTCCCACGATGCCTTGCCTGCAGTCTTCCGGCTTGTAGTCCTTCTTGTAGAAGTCCTTTAGGGTCTTTGCCACTGCCTCGCGGAATGCGGCGAGGTGTGTCCCGCCGTCCCTGGTATTCTGCCCGTTCACGAATGACGAGATATTCTCGCCGTAGGAATTGCCGTGGGTGATGACAACCTCTATGTCGGTGTCTTCCAGGTGGATAGGGGCATATAGAGGCTGCTCGGACAGGTTTTCGTTGACAAGGTCGAGAAGACCGTTCTCCGACTTGTACTGGACGCCGTTGAGCACAAACACAAGGCCTTTCTTGAGGTAGGAATAGTTCTTGACCATTGTCTCGACATATTCCATATTGAAGGCGAACTTGCCGAACATCTCGAAGTCGGGGGTGAAGCGCGTGAGCGTTCCGTTCTTTTCCCCGGTGCCCTCCTTCATCCCGCTGTCTGTGAGGATGCCTCTCTCATATTTTGCGAACGAACTCTTGCCGTCACGGAAGGACTCCACATAAAACTCTGAGGAAAGTGCATTTACTGCCTTTGTACCCACGCCGTTGAGTCCTACTGATTTCTTGAATGCGGCATCGTCGAACTTGCCGCCCGTGTTGAGCTGGCTCGTGGCCCTGACAACTGCCCCGAGCGGGATGCCTCGTCCGAAGTCCCTGACAGTGACACTGTTGTCTTCAATCGTGATCTGGACCTGCCTGCCGAATCCGGCGGAAAATTCGTCAATGGAGTTGTCGATGATTTCTTTCAGAAGTACATAAATGCCGTCGCCCGGATTGTCTCCGTTGCCGAGCCGGCCGATATACATTCCCGGACGCTTGCGGATGTGTTCAATCCCTTCAAGAGTCCTGATATTTTCCTCAGTGTAATTGCTAAGTTGCTGTTTTGCCATAAACTGTTGCCTAATCCTAACCGCACTTTCCTTATTAAATCATACAAATTTAAGGAAAAAAAGTCGGTTTTCCTACTGGGTGGGGCAGCGGTCATTTCACTGCTCCGCCTGCAAACAGGTTGACGAGCGGGCGCAGGGGGGTGTTGGTGGTGAGTGTGATTATGGCAACATTCTCGCCTTCCGGCATCCTTGAAGTGTCCAGGGTGACCGTTATCTCGCCTGTTTTTCCGGCAGGTATGTCGGGGAGCGGCCCGAAGGTGGCGTCCTCCCAGTCGCAATCTGCCTTGTGGATTGTCAGGGTGCTTTTTCCTGTATTCTTGAACGGGAATCTGGCAACAACCTTTGTTCCCGGTTTCACGACATCATAGTTGAATGTGGTGAAATCAAA
>JBJEJS010000330.1:0-9008 GCA_051878235.1 Candidatus Cryptobacteroides sp. | reverse complement strand
ACATAAACTAGTAATAATCGACAAACCCGAGTCAACCTAAATCAGTAAAATACAATATCCCCCAAAAATTTGGAAATTTCATTTCGGGGGGGGTAATTTTGCCGCTTCGTAAAACAAATACAGCAATGAACAAAAAAGAAGTATCAACAAAATTTGCCGCGTCCTACGCCGCTCCGACAATCTATGTCATCGGACTTAAGTCGGAGGGATGCCTGTGCGGATCTTTTAACAGCACCCGGAGCGATGATCCTGATGATTATGAGTATGGTGGAAGGCTTTAATCTTAAGCGAGTATGAAAAAGACTGTTTCAATTTTGGCAGGCGTGCTCTGCCTGATGGCTTGCAACAAGGTTGAAGGACCATCAAACAACAATACGCTTTCTGCTGTCGCAACTATAGACACTCAGACAAAGACTGCCTATACCGATAACGGAGTTGGAAACGGAATGAAGGTTGATTGGGCTGATGCCGACAGTTTCACTGCATATTACAACGGCACCAATACATTGACTTTCAGCAAGAGCGAGGCTGGCAGCACATTCTCCGCTGAGAATGTGCCGGATGGGGTGACCACCAGTACCCAGTTCACAGGTCTTTATGGCTCTGCAGCCACACTCAGCAGCACAGGTGCTATCAATATTGATTTCAGTAAGCAAGATGGTACCCTTGAAAACTTGCCTGCTTATGATGTGATGACAGCCACTTCAGAACTGACTGACGGAGCGCTTTCTTTTGCATTCAAGCATAAATGTGCAATTATCAGGTTATCTGTGAAGAGCAATGATTCATACTCCAAAACATCTGTTAATAAAGTAGAATTAAATTTTTATCATTCTTCCATTTCATCTGATTTTGCTAATAGTGGCTTTAGTGGGGATGCTAATACAGCCTATAACACAGTTTCCTTCACACTTGCCAATTCAATCCCATACGGAGAAACTAAGACAGTATATTGTGTAGTTCCAGCAATATCGTATCAAGCGAATTTATACTCAAATACTCCAACCGCAAAGAAAAATTCAGCAGTCTGTGTATTTTTCACTCCTGAAGCAGGTATTGTAGCAGGGAAAGTCTATGACGCAAGCATTAATTATATAGGGGAGTCCTGCACGGACCCGGAATAACAATTGTCAGGAATCACCCTACATAATATGACCAACGGCTGGCGAGTGCCAGCCGTTATCGTTTTCCGGGGATTCCTGCATCAGGCTTGCCGGTCTTCTTCGATCAGGACCTGACTAAAAATAACATTTCACTCCGACAGCTGCGCCAAAGTCAAAATTTGCAAGGAAGTTTGTGTCAACACTTTTGACTTCAAAATAATTACCGGCATACTCGAAACTGTCATCAGTTCTGCACTCCAAGGAAAGGTCAAACACCTTCAAGGTGATGCCAATTTTTGCAATTGGCTTGAACTCGAATTTCCCGAGATCTATATTACACTTGAAGGCAAAAGGAATTCCTTCATTGCGACCGGTATTCTCTCCGTCCCTCCTGTGACTCCAATCGATCCTCCTACAGAAAAATTGCCTTTCTGCTGTGCGGATGCTGTGATTCCAGCAACAATGACCGCAATCAAAACAAAAACTTTCTTCATTTTTATAAATTTTATTCCGACAAATTCAGCATATATAATGAAGGGTTTCTCTGCTCAACGGAAATTTTCATCAAATTTATCTGTCTGAAGTTTAGTCTGTTCCATTTGCTTTCGGACACTGAATTCGCAGCCGCAGTATTGCTGGTTATAGAATTCATATTGCCTTATCAGGGCATTGCGCCTCTCCTGAAGGCCGCCTTTGCGCCAGTTCTGCTCCCACCATATCAGATCCTCATAAGGCTGGACCGCCTGACGGCCCGCCAGGTTTATCTGGTCAAGGCTTTTCCAACGGGATGACGCCAGGGTGGTGGCCATAAGGCGGAAGCCGTGGGAAAACGCATAAGCGGCGGTGCGGCTCAGCCGCAGGCTGAAGCAGCGGAGGCAGCGGCCTCCGCGCTCGGGCTCGTTTTCGAGCCCCCGCACCGCCTCCAGCCAGCATCCGTGATCGTAATCCTCATCGACAACCTCAAGACCGAGCGACTCCGCAAAACGGGTGCACTCCGCCTTGCGCCTCTCATATTCCTCAAACGGATATATGTTGGGATTGCAGTAATATATGGTAGGAGTGATGCCGTTGTGGAGAAGGCACTCCACAATCGCACTGCTGCACGGAGCGCAGCAGGTATGCAGGAGAACCCTGTCAATCCCCCCGGGGGCTGTCACCGCAGGAGGGACAAAACCGCTTTTGCAGATTTCCATATACCGTAAAAACAGAAAACAAGACAAAAATAGGAATTAATTTTTCTACCTTTGCCCCACTATGGGAAATTCCTCACATAAAAACCTGAAAGGATGGCTGGCATTGAGTCCTCTTGCGGTCTTCCTTGTGATATATCTGCTCTCTTCGGTCATTTCAGGAGACTTCTACAGCGTGCCTGTGGCATCGGCTTTCCTTCTGGCATCCTGCTATGCCCTGCTGACATTCCGCAAAGGAGGGCTTGGAGAAAGAATCTCAATATTCTCGGAGGGAGCGGGGGACAAGAATGTGCTCCTGATGATATGGATATTCGTCCTGGCGGGAGTTTTTGCCCAGACCGCAAAGGACATAGGAGCGATTGACGCGACGGTGAACCTGACCCTCAGGCTCCTGCCCGGCAATCTGATCTTTGCCGGACTTTTCCTCGCGTCCTGCTTCATCTCTATGTCAATCGGAACAAGCGTCGGGACAATCGTAGCCCTTGTGCCGGTCGCGACAGGACTCGCCTCAGGCACGGGGTCCACACCCGCGTTTATGGCAGCCATCGTGACGGGAGGAGCATTTTTCGGGGACAACCTCTCATTCATCTCCGACACTACCATTGCCGCGACAAAGACCCAGGGATGCACAATGAAAGACAAATTCCGCACGAACATCGGGATAGCCGGCCCTGCCGCCCTGGTAGTCACAGTCATATATATCCTTGCAGGACAAAGCGCAGCCGAAGCCTCTGGGCTGCTCCCAATCGAATTGTTCAAACTTGTGCCCTATCTCCTTATAATAATCCTTGCCATAAGCGGGATGAATGTCATCGGTGTTCTGGCAATAGGAATCGCAGTGAACGCCATCATCGGATTCTGCGACGGGTCATTCACCTGGGGCGGATGGCTCGGGGCAGTCGGGAAAGGGATAGGAGGAATGGGAGAACTGATAATCGTAACAATGCTGGCAGGAGGAATGCTGGAGATTATCCGCAGGAACGGAGGCATCAATTTCATAATCGAACTTCTGACCAGGCACATAAAAGGACGCAGAGGAGCCGAACTGAGCATTGCCGCCCTGGTAAGCCTCGCCAATCTCTGCACGGCAAACAATACCATTGCCATCATCACGACAGGCCCGATAGCCAAGGACATATCCTCCCGTTTCGGTGTCAACCCAAAACGTGCCGCATCCATCCTTGACACATTCTCCTGCCTGATTCAGGGAATCATCCCCTACGGGGCGCAACTCCTGATGGCATCAGGCCTGGCGGGGGTCAGGACACTCGACATAATCAGGCATCTCTACTATCCCCCTATCCTCGGTCTCGCCGCACTCCTCGTAATACTCCTGCCCCGCCGTCAGATTTTATCTCCGTAGGCAAGGTCGCCCGCGTCACCCAGTCCCGGGACGATGTAGGAGTGGCTTGTCAGTTCCTCGTCGATTGCCGCCACCCAGAGAGTCACATTCTTGCCCATTGATTTCTTGAGGTGCTCGACAGCGTCGGCACTTGACACAGGGCATACAAGATGGGTGTAGGCAGGCTCACCCTCCTCGCAGAGCCTCTTGTAGGCAATCTCAAGGGATGCTCCTGTAGCAAGCATCGTGTCGGCGAGAATCAGGGTCTTCCCCTCAAGGTCAGGAGTGCTCGCATACTCGATGTTGATGTGGAAACTGTCACCCTTGTCGTATTTGCGGTAGGCCGCCACAAAGGCATTCTGGGCGTCATCGAAGAAATTGATGATTCCCTGATGGAGCGGCAGGCCTGCACGCAGGATGGTGGCTGCAACAATCTGCGTGTCAAGGGTTGACACTTTGGCAATCCCCAATGGAGTGACCACGTCCTTGACCGAATACTGGAGCGTCTTGCTGATTTCATACGCGAAGATTTCTCCCAGACGCTCAAGATTCCTGCGGAAGCGCATCCTGTCTTTCTGGACCACTTTATCGCGCATTTGTGCCACAATGTTGTTGAGGAGGCTGTCTGTTTCCCCGAGATTGATTACTTTCATATATAAGTTTTTTGTGAGATCCGCTGTTTCCTGAAATGCAAAGATAAAAATATTTTCTATATTATGCAGGTGGTCTCGTCCGCGAAACTGTAGTAACTTCCGTCGGAAATGACAATGTGGTCAATCAGGTGAATGTCAAATGTGTCAAGGGCTGTCTTCAGGGACTTGGTGACCGTTATGTCCGCCCTCCCCGGCTGGGGATTTCCCGAAGGATGGTTGTGCGCCATAATGATTCCCGAGGCGGACATCTCAAGCGCAGCCCTGACTATCATACGGATGTCAACCGTAGTCTCACTGAGCCCTCCCGAACTGAGCATCTCCTTGGCAATCACCTTGTTGTTCCTTGACAGATAGAGGATGTGACATTCCTCGTGCTTCAACCCACGGAACTGTGGCAGAAACTCCCGATAGACATCCTCAGGCTTCCTTATCGTGCGGCTTCCTTTATCAGGGACCTCCGCACACATCCTTTTCCCGAGTTCCATCGCAGCGATGACTGTGAGGGCCTTGCTCTTTCCAATCCCCTTGACCCTGCACAACTCCCTGACACTCATCCCTGACAGCCTTGTGAGGCTTCCTCCGGCCCTTGAGAGCAGAAGTCCCGCCAAATCGAACACATTGACATCCCTGGTCCCCGACCCGAGCAGCACCGCGAGCAGTTCCGCATCGCCAAGTGCCCCTGCCCCCTTCTCAACCATCTTCTCCCTCGGCCTCTCCGCCTCGCACCAATCCTTAATCTTCATCTTCAATCCTCCCTCTCCGGGCAGACCTCACCTTGCCTTCGGGACAAAGATAGCAACTTTGACGGAAGCGACAACGCAGAAATCGCAGCCTTCCGCCGACTGCATATATCTTCAAGGAAACGAGGAAGTCGCAGCCTTCCGCCTGACAGAAAATATCCACCAGGACATCAGGAAGTCGGACAAGGCTGGGAGTTCAAGGCGGAGACTGAAGTCAAATGCCGCAGCAACCTGTTGGTTGTGAGGACTTTGACAAAGGCGACAACGCAGAAGTCGCAGCCTTCCGCCGACTTCCTACAAATCAAGCATTTCGGTGGCGGCCAAAAGAAAAGCCCCAACCCCATAAACCTCCGTCATCTCCCTCTCTATCTTATAAGGAGAGCCGGCAACAGGCTGGACATATTCAAGTTTCCCGTCCTCCGTCACATACGAACAGAGCGCATTCCACCCTTTCTCGGCAGCCTTTCTGTATTCCTTACCTTTCAGAAGACCGTGATTGACGCCCCACGCCAGTCCATATGTCATAAAACCTGAAGCGCTGTTCTCGGCGGTAGGATATGCCTCCGGAGCAAGAAGGCTTGCGTGCCAGGAGCCGTTCGCATCCTGGGTCCTGAGCACGGCCTCGGTCATTCTGAGATAAAGGCCTTTGAAATAATCATAAATCGGGTCGGATTGCGGAACAGTCTCAAGAAGGAAAGTCAGGCCGGCGTAGCACCATCCGTTACCCCTTCCCCAGAAGACAGGCTCACCATTCTCCTCCTTCTTTGAGAAATAATTTGAATCCCTGAAATACAGCCCATACTCTTCGTTGAACAGAAGATTGGAGGAAGCGACAAACTCCTCTTTCATAAAGTTTATATATTTCCTGTCCCCCGTCATCTTGGTCAACATCGCATAGACAGGCGGAGCCATAAAGAGGGCGTCGCACCAGGACCATCTGTCAAGTCCTCCCTTCTTGATTTTTATGTTGATGTCCACATAAGTGCGGTTGGCGATTATCGAGTCTGCCCTCTCCTTCGCGTGAACGAGCATCGCCTCATCCTTGTACTGCTCATAAAGGAGAAGGAAAGCCTGCCCGACACAGATGTCATCCGCGTGGTAGAACCTTCTCGCCATCTGCCAGTTGTTCTTTCTGCCGATTCCCATAACGAAATCCTCCGCAGGCTTGTAGCCCGTCTTCTGGGACCATTCCACCATACCCCTGTACAGCGCCCCGTTGGCCCAGTCGAGAGGGACCCTTTTCTTGCCTCTGTATGTCTTATCGCTGAAATTGGCTATCTGCCAGTCAGTCACCTTGTTGGCAATCTCTTTAATACCGTCGTCCCTTTTCTTTGCCGACAGGTTCAGCCCCGAGCCCCCCACAAAGGCAGCAGCCAGGAGAATAAGAAGTGTCTTTTTCATTTTGTATTCTTTTAATGTCCTTTGTTCAGATGACAGGCCTGCAAAATTAGGAAATATTTCAGTTACTGTTATCGGTAACGGAAAAATTTTCATTTTTTTGCGAAAGAGAAAAATATTCGTCATCTTTGGCCCGTTCTTGAAAAATCGAACACCCCGATGAATATCCTGAGAAAACATTTATTATGTTTGGTGTTTCCCTGTCTGCTTCTGTTTCAGTGCGTCATCCTCCGTGCAGGAACAGACGAGGTGTTGATTTCTTTCAGGAACGCAGTCTGTACCCCATATACTTCAGACAGTGAAGTGGCAGGAAAGTTCATCGAGTATTCCGGGAACGGGGAAAATTCCATCGATGTAATGCTGATGCAGCTTTACTTTGCAGTGGATCTTCCACAAGATGAGATTGACCGGCTTCTGGGCCTGCTCACGGACGGAATATGGAAGGACATAGATTATTCGGACCGGTCAAGGGGAGGTTGGAAACCCACATTGCATGTCACACGGATACTGGCCCTTGCCAGGGCATATTGTTCCCCTTCATCCCCTGCGTACGGGAATGCGGCCGTCGGGAAAGTCGTCCACGAGGCAATGAAATGGTGGTTTGACAATCTTCCGGGCTGTCCTAACTGGTGGCATAATGAGATAGGTGTTCCCAAGAAAATGGCAGCGGCCCTTCTGCTGATGAAGGACGAACTGACTCAGGAGGAGATAAACGGAGGGATGGAGGTCCTAAGGAAGTCCTCTTTCGGGAAAACCGGACAAAACAAGGTCTGGCTGGCGGGCAATCAGTTGATGAAAGGATTGCTGACGGATGACAGTCCCCTGGTGCGTGAGGCTGTCCGCCAGATAACGGAAGAGATAAGGGTTACGGAAGCCGAGGGCATCAAACCGGACTGGTCTTTCCATCAGCACGGAATGCAGGTCCAGTTCGGCAATTACGGTCTCGCATTTGCGGAAGGAGTCTCTTTTTGGATGAGAGTCCTGGACGGTACGGAATATTCCTTTAGCCAGGAAGATTATGACATAATAGGACATTATGTTCTCGATGGTCTTTGCCGTACTGTCTGGAAAGGATTCTTCGACCCTTCGTTCTGCGGGAGGCAACTCCATATCGGAGGAGGACGCGGAAAGGCTTTCTCCATTGCGGTTGTGGCGGGAAATCTTCTGGCATCGTCCTGGTGCGGGCACGGCGTCGGGACTCCGACCGAGGATATGCTCCGCAGGAGAGAACTGGTGTCCAACCTTATGGAATCCATATATTACCCAGATAATTCTGTCAATGGGTTGACCGGAGCGGTGTATTTCCCCTATTCGGACTGCGGGATTTACCGGACCCGTGACTGGTATGCCTCGATAAGAATGTCCTCTGAAAGGACCATAGGGTTTGAGTTCACCAACAATGAGAACCGGCTTGCGAATTTCTCTGCGGACGGAGCCCTGCTGGTGATGACTGACGGGAAGGAATATGAGGATGTCTTCGCATGCTGGGACTGGAGAATGGTTCCCGGAGTCACCGCTTACGATGACGGACAACCGATAAGGTGCAGGAAGGAGGAATTTCACAGGAGAAACCATTCCGGAAATGTTGGAGGCAGAGTGGAAGGGAATCTGATGGCATCCTGGATGGAATTGGACAGGGACAGCCTCCACGCTTTCAAATCGGCGTTCTTTTTCCCGGAGTGCATTGTTGCCCTTGGAGCCGGCATCAAGTCATTCGATCCATCCTTCAGGGAATTGACCACTTCTGTGGACCAGACGAATCTTTCTGGTGAAATTATGGCGGGTAAAGGTTGGGTGTGGCATAACGGCAAGGCTTACATCTCGCTGGACGGGAGAGAAATGAATTTCTCCGACGGCTTCCAGGAGGGCAGTTGGGAAAATATGGCACCATTCTATAAAGGAGTTTCTGACAGAAGAAGGATATTCAAATGCTGGTTCAGGCACAAAAGCGGAGATACTCCGGAGGAATATGCCTATATGGTCGTTCCTGGAGTGTCTGCCGATGATGTGGTACGGCTCGCATCCCATCCTATCGTGAAGGTGCTCAGGAACGATGCTTCCTGTCAGGCGGTTTCCTGTGGAGAAAATGTCTGCGTTGTGGTGCATACCCCCGGGAAATACCGTATTGGAAGGACCGTCATAGAATCTGCGGGACAGGAAGCCTTCTTTTTCAGGAAACACTCCGGAGTGAAATGAATTACAGGAATGACATATATTCAAGATTTGTTTCCGTCCTGGTATTTCTGGCGGTCGGGATTCTGCCTGTCTTCTCCAAGGCGGGCTCAAGGACAGTGACCTCGCTTCCGAATCTGGCGGTCCGTTCCTTTGCACAGGACGGCAGCGGATTTATGTGGATAGCGACTGACAATGGTCTATGCCGTTACAGCGGACACGATTATCTTTATTTCTTCAATGAGCCGAACACGGAAGGGACTCTGCCGTCCGACAAGGTGAAGGCACTTGCCGTTGACGGCAACGATGTTCTCTGGGTACTGACCGACAAGGGATTATGCAATTACGACAGACTTCAGAACTCTTTCCGCGAGGTCTCCCTTCCTTTTGCGGTGGACGGACTTCTTGTA
>JBJEJS010000329.1:0-1833 GCA_051878235.1 Candidatus Cryptobacteroides sp. | reverse complement strand
TCGTCGTTTGTAAGACCCATTCCTCCGAGGATGATCTTGTCCACATCCGCCCTCAATGCCACCTGTGCCATCACATTGTTGTACGGCTGGTCAGGGTCGGCGAAGAAAGGAATCTTCTGTCCTGACACAAGGGTGTTGTTCAGGTCTATGCCCGCGATTCCTGTCGGAATTATCTCCGACGGCTGCATACGCTTGTAAGGGTTTACGGACGGACCTCCGATCTGCCTCGGCTCCCCGTCAATCTGCGGGCCACCGTCAATAGGCTCGCCGTAGGCATTGAAGAAACGCCCCGCCAACTGGTCTCCGACTTTAAGGACAGGAGGAACGCCGAGGAAGGTGACCTCCGCATCGGTAGGTATGCCCTCAGTCCCGGAGAACACCTGAAGGGTAATGTAGTCGCCTTTTGTCTTGACGACCTGTGCAAGCCGTCCTCCGACGACCGCGAGTTCATCGTTGGAAACTCCTGACGCTTTCAGGGTGACAGTGGCCTTGGTGATGGCCTCCAACTGAGTGTATATTCTTTGATAAGCCTTATTTGCCATTGTCAATCAGAGTTTTAAGTTGTTCCTGATATTTGTTGAAACTCTCTCCCTTGAATTCGGAGTAGTTCATCTGCTTAAGCAGGTTGATCATCTCCTTGAAGAAATTGCGGCATTGTTCGAAATCCTCGAAGGTGAAGTCCCTGTCGCAGATTTCCAGCACAAGTTCAAGCATATATTTCTGCCTGTCCATCGGGGTCACGCTGTCGATGGCGTCGAAGGCGTCCTGCTGGAGAATCACGAAGTCGATGAGTTCAGACTTCCAGAAAATCTCGTGATATGTCATCGGCACGCCGTCGTCTCCGAGGATGTTGATCTGCTCCTGGGCGTCACGGCCTTTGCGGATGATGTTCTTGGTCTTCTCGACCATCTCCACCCAGCCCGGAGCCACTTTCTCTGAAAGATATTCACAAATTTCCGGATATTCGAGATATTTGGAATATGAGTCAATCGGGTTGACGGCAGGGTAGCGCTTCTTGTCGGCCCTGTTCTGCTCAAGGGCGTAGAAGCATCTTGCAGCCTTCTTGGTGGATTCCGTCACAGGCTCCTTGAGGTTTCCTCCGGCAGGGGAGACCGTACCGATGAAAGTGACCGAGCCTGTCTGCCCGTTGTTCAGGACGACCATTCCTGCGCGTGCGTAGAAGTTGGAGATGATGGCTGAAAGGTCAACAGGGAATGCGTCTGCGCCCGGAAGTTCCTCCAGACGGTTACTCATCTCCCTGAGCGCCTGTGCCCAGCGTGATGTGGAGTCGGCGAGCAGGAGGACCTTCAGTCCCATCGCCCTGTAGTACTCGCAGATGGTCATTGCCGTATAGACGGAGGCCTCCCTCGCTGCGACAGGCATATTGGAAGTGTTGCAGATGATGGTGGTCCTTTCCATCAGTTTGCGTCCCGTGTGAGGGTCGATCAGTTCAGGGAATTCCGTGAAGATTTCCACGACCTCGTTGGCACGCTCTCCGCAGGCCGCCATCACGATGACCTCTGCGTCACCCTGTTTTGCTATGGCGTGCTGGAGCACAGTCTTTCCGCATCCGAAAGGACCTGGGATGAAGCCTGTGCCTCCTTCTGCGATAGGGTCGAGAGTGTCAATAACGCGGACACCTGTCTCCATTATCCTTGAAGGCCTCGGTTTCTCCCTGTAGCCTTTGATTGCGACTTTCACAGGCCATTTCTGGGTCATGGTCACATTGACATCCTCCCCGTCAGCGTCCGTGAGGACTGCAACCACGGTGTCGATGTTGTACTGTCCGGCCTCCACTACAGATTTCACGGTATATTCACCCTTGAAGGAGAA
>JBJEJS010000328.1:0-9056 GCA_051878235.1 Candidatus Cryptobacteroides sp. | reverse complement strand
AAGACGGACAAGGACTGGGTCCGCAAGGGTCTGGAAATATATTCTTCCAGGCTGGGTCATTATATTCCCTTCACCATCAACGAAATACCTGAGTTGAAGAATGTCTCGTCCCTCTCGCGCGACCAGATAAGGGAGAAAGAGGGGGCTTTGATTCTCGCTGCCGTGAAGGACTCCGACGATGTGATTCTCCTTGACGAGAGGGGGAAGGAGATGTCATCCCTTGAATGGGCGGCATCGCTTGAGAAAAGGCTTTCCGCAGGGGGCAGGGGCATTGTTTTTGTCATCGGCGGGGCGTATGGCTTTTCCGGGGCGGTCTATGCGCGCGCCAACGCGAAGATCTCCCTCTCGAAGATGACGTTCTCGCATCAGATGGTCAGGGTCATCTTCGCCGAACAACTATACAGGGCGTTCACCATAATAAAAGGTGAGCCCTACCACCACGAATAGGACAGGGATATGAAAAGGATAAAGGCCTACATACGGAACAACGGCGGTACGATCTGCGTGCTGCTTGCCCTTGTGCTTTTCCTCACCTCCCTGCTTCTGAACACATCCTCAAGGGACACCGAGACAACAGCGCGCAGGCTTTCGGCCCGCATCGAAAAAAGGATGGCAATCCTCGACAGATACATCGGCATCGCCCTGGCTGAGGACCGCGACCAATGGCTGAACCTTGAAGGGCTGCCCGAGGATATGGTCATCTACCGTTATGTATATGACACCCTCCAATGCTGGACCAACCAGTTCACAATCAACAACGACGACATAAGTTCAAGGCTGGTGTTCCAGAAACTCGGAAACCAGAAGATGAGCCTGTCCTCCCCTCTTTCGGATGTGACGCAGGAGGCCCAGTTTATGAACATAGGTCCGAAATGGTACATCGTGAAATATGTCGCCGACGGATTCGACTGCAAGGTCATAGGAGGTCTTGAAATAAAGAACAGCCTGATAGACAATGTGCTGAAAAGCGACAACGGCACAAACAGGAGGCTCCGTCTCGACTCTAAATACTCAATAGTCCCCATCAGCGAGAGCGGAGGAGCCGCCGTCACCCTTGACGGCAGGCCGCTGATGAAGGTCATCTACGAGACAGGAGACCAGACACCGTTCCTCGCCAATTCGATTCTCCGGTGGCTCGCCCTGCTTCTCACGGTCCTGTCCGCCATCCTTTACCTCTGGAGGCACAGGTCAATCGCCACCTACAGGATAACCCTCCTGCTTATTTTCCTCGCGGTGGGGATAGCCTACATCTGGGGGATTCAGATGCAGGATGTGACCACCTTCTTCTCCCCGACCATATATGCCGACGGGACCTATCTCTACTCCTTCGGAGCGCTGATGATAGTGAACCTCGGAATCACCCTCGGCATCCTTTCAGGCTACATCGTCAGGAAGAAATTCATCGAGAGGGCATCGGAGAGGCACCGCACGGTGGCATTCCTGCTTCACGGCACGGCCATAGCCCTGCTTTTCATCTTTGTGATAATCTGGGTGTTCATATCCCTGAAAAGCCTCATCCTCAACTCGAACATTTATCTGGAACTGTATCTCTGGAACAGGATGTCCTGGTTCACAATCCTTGTGTATCTGAGTTATTCAGGGCTTATGCTCGCCCTCCTGCTCATCATCCAGATGTTCGAGCCGATTGTGCATTTCTTTTTCGGCAGGAAATACAACTCATTCACCATCAAGTCCCTGATAATATTCTCCATCATCTGCTCGGGCTTCTTCACCATCACTTCAGGAGTGCTCGGATTCAGGAAGGAGCAGGACCGCCTGAAGGTTTTCGCCAACAGGCTTGCGGTGGACAGGGACCTCGGACTGGAAATCCATCTGAAGAGCGTGGAGGAATCCATTGCATCGGACCCTCTTATTGCAGCCCTCGCCGAACTCGACAGGAGTGACCTCACCATACTCAACAGGTTGAGCGAGAGTTACCTGAGGAGGGTGCTCCAGGATTACGACATCTCGGCGACCCTTTGCAGGGCATACGAACAGGAATGTTTTACGAGGTACGACCGCAGAATCCTTTCGGGAGTGCAGATCTCGGACAATTCGAGATTCATATACACCTACGACCAGAACGGCCGTTCAGGCTATATCGGAGTGTTCCACTATTATTCGAAGGACAAGGGGCTCATCAGGATGTACCTTGACATCGAGCCGAAGGTGAACAGGGAGGACAGGGGATATTACAGCCTGCTCGGGAAATATTCCAAACCTGAGGACATCAACATCCCGAACTATTATTCCTACGCGAAATATGTCTCCAACAGGCTTGTCTTCGACAAGGGGAACTACGCCTATCCGACAATCATATATGAGGACCGGCTGGACATCGCCGAGATGGTTGGCTCGGGAAACGCGACCTTCAGGTCCAACGGATATGTCCATTTCATAACGACCGTCTCGGAGGACGAGTTCATCATCATATCGAGGAAGACGCGCAGCGTGACCACCTACATTGTCACATATTCCTATCTCCTTTTCATATTCTTCGCAATGATGTATATCCTCTCCTACCGGAGGAGAGGGCCGTCGCGGAAGGACAAAATCCTGAAGAGGAACTATTTCCGCTTCGGAATCAACGCGGTAATGTTCATATCGATGTTACTGATCCTCGTGTCGATGACCGTGATGAGCGTCACATTCGCCTACAAGAGGAACGAGGGCAACCTCAACAATATGATGTCAGGGAAGATCTGCACCCTTCAGGCGATGATCGAGAACCACTGCCGCCACATAGGCTCGACGGCAGAACTCAACTCACAGAAGTTCAGGAATATAATAGAGTCCATCGGGAATGACACCAAGTCAGACATCACCATATTCACCCCTTCCGGGAAGGTGCTCACATCCACAACGCCTGAAGTGTTCGAGAAGATGGTCATCGGATTCAGGATCAACGGGGACGCATATTACAACATCAGATACAGGAACCAGCGGTTCTACATCCACACGGAGGAAGTGCTGAACAAGGTGTTCTATTCCCTGTATGCCCCGATCATAAATGCCGAAGGCAATATGATAGCCATCATAGGGGCCCCATATACCGCAGAGAATTTCGACTTCAAACAGGACGCCCTTTTCCACGCCGCGACCATCATAAACCTGTTCCTCATCCTCATCGTCATCACCCTCGTCATCTCCACTTCTGTGGTTGACTCGATGTTCAAGCCTCTGATCGAGATGGGGCAGAAGATGAATCAGGCGGACAGGCACGGACTGGAATATATCATATATAAGAGAAAGGACGAGATTTCCATCATCGTTGACGCATACAACCGTATGGTCCACGACCTTTCCGTCAGCACGAAGAAGTTGGCGCAGACCGAGAGGGACAAGGCGTGGAGCGAGATGGCGCGTCAGGTGGCGCACGAGATCAAGAATCCTCTCACGCCGATCAAACTTGAGATACAGAGGCTTATACGCCTGAAACAGAGGAAGGACCCGTCGTGGGAGGAGAAGTTCGACAAGGTCGCCGCCATTGTTCTGGAGCACATCGACATCCTTACGGACACCGCCAACGAGTTCTCCACATTCGCGAAACTCTACAGCGAGGAGCCTGTGGTGGTCAATCTCGACAGCACCCTCAGGGACCAACTGGTGATTTTCGACAACAAGGACAACATCAGAATCACCTATTTCGGGCTTGAGGGGGCTGAGGTGCTTGCTCCAAGGCCTCAGTTGATACGTGTGTTCGTGAACCTCATCACAAATGCCATCCAGGCTGTGGAAATCAGGCAGAAGGAAGACCAGGAGAACGGGGAGGAGCCTAAGATGGGCAGAATCATAATCAGCCTGCGCAAAGGAGTCAAGGAAGGTTTCTACGACATCGTCTTCGAGGACAGCGGGCAGGGGGTAAGCGAGGATAACCAGGGCAAACTGTTCACCCCGAACTTCACGACAAAGTCGGGAGGCACGGGGCTCGGTCTGGCAATCTGCAGGAACATAATCGAGAAGTGCAACGGCGAGATCGTCTATCGCAAGTCATTCGCTCTGGGAGGCGCAAGTTTCACCGTCAGCCTGCCTGAGAGGGGAAAATGACGGAGGGAATCAATAGACATAGGCGCGGACATCATCCGCAGTGATCCTGTCGCCCGAAAGGATGAGAAGCCTCTCCACCACATTCCTCAGTTCACGGATGTTTCCCGTCCAGGTTTTCCCTATCAGAAGTTTCATCGCGTCAGGCTCGACATCCCTACGCGGCATTCCCGTCTCGGAACATATCTGGGAGATGAAGTACTCGACAAGCAGGGGAATGTCCTCCTTGCGCTCGTCAAGGGAAGGCACGGTTATGACAATCACGCTCAACCTGTGGTAGAGGTCCTCCCTGAAACGGCCTTTCTCTATCTCCTCCTTGAGATTCTTGTTTGTTGCGGCAAGCACCCTGACATCCACCATTATGTCCTTGTCGCTGCCAACCCTCGAGAGTTTCTTCTCCTGGAGCACGCGAAGGACCTTCGCCTGGGCGGCAAGGCTCATATCACCTATCTCGTCAAGGAAAAGCGTGCCCCCGTCCGCCTGCTCGAACTTGCCCTTGTGCTGCTTCACCGCAGATGTGAAGGCACCTTTCTCGTGTCCGAAAAGTTCGCTTTCAATGAGTTCCGACGGGATGGCGGCACAGTTCACCTCGATGTAGGGCATCTGGCTGCGGGAACTTTTCTGGTGCAGGCTGCGGGCCACAAGTTCCTTTCCCGTTCCGTTGGAGCCTGTGATCAGGACCCTGGCATCCGTCGGGGCGACCTTCTCAATCATCTCCTTGACGCGCAGGATCGGAGCCGACTGGCCAATCATCTCCTGCCCATATACCTTTTTCTTCAATATTTTAGTCTCCTTGACGAGGGAGACCTTGTCTGTGGCGTTCTTTATCGTGATCAGAATCCTGTTCAGGTCCAGAGGCTTCTGGATGAAGTCGAATGCGCCTTTCTTGATGCACTCGACGGCGGTGTCGATGTCACCGTGCCCCGAAATCATTATCACCGCAGAGTCAACACCCTCGGCGACAAGGCGGTCAAGCACCTCCACCCCGTCCATCTGGGGCATCTTTATGTCGCAGAAAATCACGCTGTATTTCTCCCTCAGGGCGAGTTCCACCCCGCGCACACCGTCCTCGGCCACATCCACCTCATATCCCTCGTCCATAAGTATCTCCTTCAGGGAGTTGCGGATGGAACGCTCGTCATCTATCACAAGAAGTTTCATATATCCTAATATTTTGCAAAACCGGTTAAGGAATACAAATATCGGACAAATTTCGATGTTTATACAAATTTTTGTAATTTTGCATCCCTTATATTGAGCACAACTGATGAAAGTTCCTGACATTATTATCGCGATTGACGGATATTCTTCAACTGGGAAAAGTTCTTTCGCAAAGAAGATAGCCGCAGAACTGGGATTCATTTATCTGGATTCCGGTGCCCTTTACCGGGGAGTGACCCTTTTCGCCCTGGAGCACGGTATGATTTCACATTCAGGTGAGATTGACAGGCAGGCTTTGGACAAGGCCCTGCCGAATCTTGACCTGCATTTCGAGGACAAGGGCGAGGGAAGCAGGACATATATGGGTGACAGGTGCATCGAAAACGACATCCGCACCCTCGCCGTCTCAAACAAGGTCAGCCCGATTGCAGCCGTTCCGGAGGTAAGGGAATATGTGGACGAGAGGCTCAGGGAGGCAGGTGCGCGCAAAAGGGTCGTGATGGACGGAAGGGACATAGGGACCACCGTCTTCCCTGACGCGGAACTGAAACTTTTTATGACTGCCGACCCTCTGATCAGGGCAGGACGCAGGATGAAGGAGCTGAAGGCGAAGGGGGAAAAGACCTGCATTGAGGATGTGCTCAGGAACATAAAGGAAAGGGACTTCATCGACTCGCACAGGGAGGTCTCCCCTCTCACACAGGCGGAAGACGCGATTGTGCTCGACAATTCGCTGATGACTATGGACGAGCAGATGGACTGGATAAGGAATCTGCTCGCGGAAAAGTTCGGGGCTGACTTTCAAAAATGAACCGGATGGCAATTACAGTTGACATAGACGCCAACTCAGGGTTTTGTGCAGGAGTGATAAAGGCGATAGGCCGCGCCGAGGAGTTCCTTGACAATGAGACGGAAAACGGCGGCAGGAGGCTTTATTCGCTCGGTGCGATTGTACACAACGAGTCCGAACTCCACAGGCTTGAGAGCAAGGGGCTCGTGACAATCGACAAGGAGGATCTGGAGGAAAGTGTGGGGGCAGACGGGGAGACCCTGCTCATCAGGGCGCACGGGGAGCCTCCTCAGACCTACACAAAGGCAAGGTCTTTGGGATTCAATGTCATCGACTGCACCTGTCCCGTCGTGCTGAAACTCCAGAAGGAAATACGCAAGACATACGAGAAACTCCAGGCGAGCCCGAGGAAGGGGCAGATTGTCATTTTCGGGAAGAAAGGGCACGCGGAAGTGCTCGGACTGGTGGGGCAGGTCGGAGGGGACGCTGTGGTCGTGGAGGATATGCAGTCCCTCGTCGATGCCGTTGCGGACGGGTCCATAAAACTGACCCAGCCCGTGGAGGTCTTCTCCCAGACGACCAAAAGCCCGGGGGAATTTGCCTCAATATGCTCCCGACTTGAGGAGATGATGGCACACGAGAACGAGATTCCGATTGTCCAGTTCAAGGGACGGCAGATGCTCGTGGTCCACAACACCATCTGCTCACAGGTCGCGTCAAGGCACAGGAAACTCGCGAAATTCGCTTCGGAGCACGATGTGATCGTGTTCGTGGCAGGCAGGGCAAGTTCCAACGGGAAGGTGCTCTGCGATTTGTGCAAGGGAGTGAACATCAGGACATATCACATCTCCTCAACGGACGAGTTGAAAAAGGAGTGGTTCCGTGATGACGACACCGTCGGGGTGTGCGGAGGGACATCCACTCCGAAATGGCTGCTTGAGGATGTGGCCCAGGCTATAAGGAAATTCAATTAAAGAGATATTTTTATGAACAGGAAAGTTCTTCTTATGATCCTCGACGGTTGGGGCGAGGGAAAACACGACTGGACAAACGCAATCTACACGCAGGGGGCGCCTTACATCGACTCCCTCCGCGCAAGATACCCTTTCAGCCATCTTCAGGCCTGCGGCGAATATGTCGGGCTTCCTGACGGGCAGATGGGAAATTCCGAGGTGGGACACCTCAATCTGGGCGCAGGCAGGGTCGTCTATCAGGACCTTGTGAAAATCAACATCGCCTGCCGCGACCACAAACTCCTTGAGAATGCCGAGATCAAGGCAGCATACGACTACGCGAAGACCTCTGGAAAGAAAGTGCATCTGATGGGTCTCGCCTCAATGGGCGGGGTGCACTCTTCCCTTGCCCATGTCTATGAATTCCTGGCGGTGGCCAAGGAATACGGTCTTGAGGATGTCTTCGTCCACTGCTTTATGGACGGGCGCGACTGCGACCCTAAGAGCGGGAAAGGCTTTGTCGAGGAACTTGAGAAGGAGATGGGCAGGACCTGCGGAAAGGTGGCATCCGTCTGCGGCAGGTTCTATGCGATGGACCGCGACAAGAGATGGGACCGCGTGAAACAGGCTTACGATATGCTTGTGAACGGGGAAGGCATCAAGGCGGCCTCTGCCACTGAGGCAATTGAAGCATCCTACGCCGAGGGTGTGACCGATGAGTTCATCAAGCCGGTCGTCATCACGGGCGCTGACGGTCAGGCCGTAGGAAAAATCGCAGAAGGCGATGTCGTCATCTTCTTCAACTTCAGGAACGACCGCGCAAGGGAACTCACATCTGTCCTCACCCAGACGGATATGCCTCAGGAGGGTATGCACACCCTTCCTCTGTACTACTGCTGTATGACCCCTTACGACGCATCCTTCACGGGAGTGCGCATCCTTTTCCCCAAGGAGAATGTGGAGGACACCCTCGGAGAGACTGTGGCAAAGGCAGGCAAGAGGCAACTCAGGATTGCCGAGACTGAGAAATACGCCCACGTGACCTTCTTCTTCAACGGCGGACGCGAGGCGCAGTTCGAGAACGAGGACAGGATTCTTGTGAACTCCCCTAAGGTCCCTACCTACGACCTCCTTCCGGAGATGAGCGCGACGGAAGTCACCGAGAAACTTGTGGAGGCGATTGAGAGCGGCAAGGAGGATATGATCATCCTGAACTTCGCCAACGGGGATATGGTCGGGCACACAGGAGTATATTCCGCAATCTGCCGTGCAGTGGCAAAAATCGACAAATGCGTCGAGAAAGTCGTCGAGACCGCCATCCGTAATGACTATGCAGTCCTTCTGACCGCAGATCACGGCAACGCCGACAACGCAGTCAACACTGACGGGACCCCGAACACCGCCCACTCCCTCAACACGGTCCAGTTCATCGTGATCAATGCAGGAGAGGAAGTCAAGAGCGTAAAGGACGGCAAACTCGCCGATGTCGCCCCGACTGTCCTCAAACTGATGGGCATCCCTCAGCCTGCGGCTATGACAGGTGAGGCTTTGATTTAACTACATCCTTTCGGAAATATGAAAAAGCCCGGCTTTGACCGGGCTTTTTTCATATTCCTTAACGGACCGCCGTCAGGCTATTTCCTGCCGGTGAAGTTATCCATTGTGTGATAGATTCCGAAGACATCGCCGAAGAACCAGTCAAAGAAGCGGGTAGGAAGGAGACCCTGCCAGAATCTGATGAAATGGAAACCGAACGGAATCCCTTTGAAGTCAGTGTCCTTCTCTATGGCGCGGATAATTTTCTTTGAAGTTTTCAGAGGGTCGAGGATTGGGAAAATCCTGGAGCGTACACCGTCAAACATTCCTGTGTTGATGTAGTAGGGAGCGACGGTGGTCATCCTGACCTTGCTCTTCATCCTGTGAAGTTCAATACGGACGGAGTCTGACCACCCGATCACTGCCCATTTGCTGGCCGCGTACACACTCATCTTGGGATTGGAAATCATCCCCGCCGCAGACGCGATGCTGCAGATGTGCCCGTGGTCCCTCTCGATCATATCGGAAATCATTGCGTGCGCCACAAGCATTGGAGCGACAGCGTTGATTCT
>JBJEJS010000327.1:0-1848 GCA_051878235.1 Candidatus Cryptobacteroides sp. | reverse complement strand
AAGATGCTCCAGAACCGCGAAATAGACCTTGTGGTCAATGTCCCTAAAAATTTTACACCTGTTGAACTCCAGAACGGCTATATGATCCGCCGTGCCGCCGTGGATTTCAATATCCCGCTCATTACCAATGCAAGGCTCGCAACGGCATTCATCAGGGCCTTCACAAGTATGGAAATGGATGATATTCAGATAAAAAGCTGGGATCAGTATTAGAAATCCCCAAAAATGAACCAAAATATTTTTAGTCAAAAATAAATATTATTCATATCTTTGCCACGAATCGGTCTCCAATGACCGAGTGGTTACATATTATTAGTCTGCCTTTAATAATATGATTATGTCCGGAAAGTTGTGAAACATTCCGGACATTTTTTTGCTTGCCCTCCACTTATTTCCTGCCATTCTTTTTAATGTGATTTCTCACTCCCGCAATATGAACCAATATGAACTTGACTGGGATTTGCAAATATGTGAAATTCGCTGCGTCAAACAGGAACTTTTGCTTTATGAAAAAAGAAAATTTTAAATCCTATGAAGAGCCTCGTGCAGAGTTTTTCAGATTTACATTAGAGGGTGTACTATGCAGCTCCGGAGGCTCCGGAGGCACACTGCCGGATGTTCCCCCCGGAGGTATTGAAGGAGTAGAGGATGATGGTGAATTATAGCAATATGAAAAGAAATTACATTGCAATTCCGGTTTTATTGCTGCCTATTTTTTTCCTGCCTTCCTGCAATTCCCTGTCACCGGGGTCGGAAGAGCAACCGCAAATGGCTCTGCAAACCATTTATGCATCGGTTGAAGGGACACCTTTAGTCAAGAACACAATTGACAATGAAACCTTTCAAATCAGTTGGACTGCAAATGATGCGATAAATGTGTTCTTCGGAACGGTCTCAAGCAGCAAGTTCGTGACGGAAGAGTCCGGCTCTGTGGCACAGTTCAAAGGGTCGATTGATGTGATTACCGGAGGCGGTGAGGGGCTGGATGATGACACCAGCCTTTGGGGTGTCTATCCCTACAATGCCGCGAACACTTGCGACGGAACAAATGTCACATTGACTTTGCCTGCCGTGCAGCAGCCTGCAGAGAATACATTTGCATCAGGAATATGGCCCACGGTAGCGCGTTCAAGAAACTTCTATATGTCCTTTTACAATGTATGCGGGTGTTTCCGTTTCATAGTCTATCACGATAATATCCGGAAGGTGACCCTTTCCGGAAACAACAGTGAGACGATTGCCGGACGGGCTAAGGTCTCTCTCGTGGATGAGCCCAAGGTCGAGGAAATATCTTTCGGAGAGAAGACCATAACTATGGTCGCTCCTGACGGGGAATGCTTCAAGCCTGGGGTGAATTACTATCTCGTAACCTTTCCGACAACATTCGACTGTGGGTTGACACTCACTTACTACACGGAGGATTCAAGCGCCTCATATGTGTATTCCAAAGCCTACACTCTTGGCAGGAGTAAATCAGTCCGTTTCTCTGAAAGGGACAAGGACCTGACTTTCAGCACATCATCCTCAGAAGGCTGGGGTGATGGCGGCAGCATTTCAGGAGGAATCTGAAAACTATACAAAAGTATAATATGAAACCACAAATTCCATTAGTGATGATTGTGTCGCTTGCTCTTGTGCAGGCGTGCAGTCTGGATGGTCCGGAGATTGGGCCGGAGAATCCGCAATCGGCACCATACAGGGTGCAGATTTTCAATGAAATTGACCAGCAGCCTGCGAGCAAGGTGGCCATTGACGATGGCTTTTGTGCAGGAGACGAGGTTGGTGTGTATATGGTCAACTATGACGGCGACGCCCCTGGTGTCCTGAAAGTGAAGGACAACCAGGCCG
>JBJEJS010000326.1:0-1853 GCA_051878235.1 Candidatus Cryptobacteroides sp. | reverse complement strand
GTTGAAGGACACTTTCACCTTCTCCCCTTCATTGTGCCTCGCAAGATCCTTTACCTTGTCCTCTCCCCAGACATTCATACATACCTGGGTCGGGAAGTTGCCCTCCTGGTACTCGAAGATGAACTCCTGCTTGGACCAGGGACCTCTGGCAGAACTTCCGTTCTGGACATTGAGCTTGCGCACAATCCTGCCTTCAAGTTCCAATGACATAACTTATTGACGATTTATTTGGTTTCCTCTTTCTCGGCAACCTTGCCCACCTTCACGACATCAACATCGAAGATAAGGACGGAGTTAGGACCGATCTGACCCATATTGCGCTGGCCGTATCCGAGTTCTGCAGGAATGTAAAGCTGGATCTTACCACCTTCTCCAACGAGCTGGAGACCCTCTGTCCAACCTTTCACAACGCGGTTGAGCATCATCTTCACAGGCTCGCCTGACTTGTCTGAAGCGTCGAACTCAGTGCCGTCGATGAGAGTTCCGGTGTAGTGGACATAGACTGTGTCGGCAGGACCGGCCTTAACCTCGTTGCCGTCAGCGAGAATCCTGTACTGGAGACCGCTCTCAGTCACATTGATTCCGTCTTTCATCTTGTTCTGCTCAAGGAATTTCTCTCCCTCCTTGAGGTTCTTCTCAGCCTCGTATGCGTTCCTCTTCTGGATGAAGTTGTTGAAGAGTTCGTTCATCTTGTCAGGGCTTACCTTGAACTGCTCGTTGAAATCAGGGTCGTTAGGAGTTCCTTCTGCCTTGATGAAATCCATCATACCTTTCTTTATTGAGGCATAGTTGAGGTCCTCACCGAAGTTGTTGGCCTTGATGAAGTAACCGAAGTTCACACCGATGAGGTAACTTACAGAGTCAGTCTCTGCGGATGTCGGAAGCTGTGCCTCGATTTCGACATTTGAGGATGAGTTGCAGGAAACGGCAAGAGCAAGTGCGGTTGCTGCGATTGCAATAAATTTGATTGTTTTCATAATGTTTAAATATTGTTATTGGTTTTTACTTTGTTCTTGTTCTGTGGAAGAATCTGTTCCGCAGTCAGTTTCTTTGCCTTCCCCTTGCAGGTAAGGCTTACGCTGAGCAGTCCTAAGAGGGCTGCCGTTGTGGATGTCAGCAGGATGCTGATCTTTCCGATGTCAACAAGTTCAGGGTCGGAGAATGCGAGGCCGTTCACGAAGATTGACATTGTGAAGCCGATGCCTCCGAGTACCCCCGCAGAGGCGAGTTGCATCCAGGTGACTCCGGACGGTTTGTCGGCCAGCCTGCATTTGATGCTGAGGAAACTGAACAGGAAGATTCCCAAAGGCTTTCCTAAAAGGAGACCGAAGAAGATGCCGAATGTTATTGACGGGATGCTGCCTCCGAAAAGGTCAAGGCTGAGCGGCACACCGGCATTCGCAAGGGCGAAAATCGGCATCACGAGGAAATTGACAATCGGGTGCAGACGGCTCTCCAGCCTGTGCATCAGCGGGTCAACCTTGTCAATCTCCTGATTCATGCTGTGGATGATGTGCTGCTGCTCAGGGCTTGCGAGGATGTTGACCTGGGCATTGCTTGTGAGCCTGAACTTCTCCAGAAGATAGCCTATCTTGGTCTGGAACTTTATTTCATTGATGTGGCCCCGGGACGGGATGACGGAAGCCAGGAGCACGCCCGCTATGGTCGCGTGGATTCCGGACCGGTATGTGAAGTACCACATAAATATGCCGGGGATGATGTAGAACACCATATTTTTCACCTTTGCCCTGTTGAAGATGAGCAGGGTGACCCAAATCAGCGCGGCATACAGGATGAAATTGAGATGCAGGGCGTGGGTCGGGTAGAAGATTGCCAGGACGATGATCGCCCCG
>JBJEJS010000325.1:0-1858 GCA_051878235.1 Candidatus Cryptobacteroides sp. | reverse complement strand
CCCGCAAAGGTAAAAAAATTATAGTATGTTTGCACCGCACTTAAAAAAATATTATCAACACCGATATGTTACAAATTTCAAACAAGGCACAACAGATGCCGGCATCAGCAATCAGGAAACTTGTCCCGCTTTCAGATGCCGCCAAGAAACAGGGAGTGAAAGTCTATCATCTGAACATAGGCCAGCCGGACATCAAATCCCCGGACTGCGCCCTTGAGGCCATCCGTAATTTCGGTCTGAAAAATGTATCATATTCGAATTCGGCAGGACTGATTGAACTCAGGGAAGGGCTTGTCAACAAATACTACAAGAAAATAGGAATCAATGTCGAGGTTTCAGAACTCCTTGTGACGGTCGCTGGAAGCGAGAGCGTGAATCTTGCGCTTGAGATTGCCTGCAACCCGGGGGACGAGGTGATCGTGCTCGAGCCGTTCTACACAAACTACAACACTTTCGCCTTTATGAACGACATCACTTTGAAGGCAATCCCGACGGACATCCGCAAAGGTTTCCAGGTGCCTGATGTCGAGGAGTTCGAGAAGGCCATAACCCCAAAGACAAAGGCCATTCTCGTATGCAACCCGGGAAACCCGTGCGGAACGCTTTATTCAAAGGAGAATATGCTTGCCCTCGGCGACATCGCACGCAGGCACGGCCTGTTCCTGATTTCGGACGAGGTTTACCGTGAGTTCTGCTATACTGACGAGCCGCATTTCAGTGCGATGAACATTCCTGACCTGGAGCAGAATGTCATCCTTGTCGATTCAGTCTCAAAAAGATACAATCTCTGCGGAGCACGCATCGGCTGCATAGTATCACACAACAAGGAAGTGATGGCGGCTGCCCTCAAGTTCGCCCAGGCACGTCTTTGTCCTCCTGTAATCGGACAGATTGCGGCAATCGGCGCGCTGGACACGCCACAGGAGTATTTCGAGGCGGTCCGTCAGGAGTACATCAACAGGAGGGACTTTATGATCGGCCGTCTCAACAGGATTGAGGGGGTTTTCACTCCGCTGCCTATGGGGGCGTTCTACACGATTGCGGAACTTCCTGTGGACAACACGGAGAAATTCGCAAGATGGATGCTTGAGGAGTTCCGTGTGGACAACGAGACCACGATGATCACTCCTGCGGCGTCATTCTACAAGACTCCTGGAAAGGGGCTGAACCACGCCCGTCTGTCGTATGTCCTTGAGGTACCTGAGATGGTCAAGGCGCTTGACATTCTTGAGGCAGGGCTCAAGGCCTATCCCGGGAGGGTTTAGATTCCCGATCAGGTCGGGAATGACGGGAGTCGTTATTTGAAAGTTTCGTTATGCCTGGTTACATAGAAGTTTCGTCATGCCCGGCTTGACCGGGCATCCGAATCACTGAATAAATCTTGTCAATCAGGATGGTCCTGACAAATTCCTCCTCCATAAAATGAGTGCCGTCATACATCTGATATGACGGTTCTTTTTGCCCCTCCCCGCCGAAATGCTTCCTCCAGGTCCGCACGCTGACAATCCCGCTCCTGCGGTAGTGGTCGTGCTTCCCGAAAAAGGCGAAGAAATAGTCCCCACTTCCCGAACGGGTGGAGTTCTCCAGAGCCATCTTCCTGTGTGAACGGTACTTACGCAGCACCGGGAAAGAGAAATGCAGCGGTTGCCTGTCCCCCGGCTTAGGCCTGTAAATCCGGTCCAGAAGCGCGCTCATCCCCGGGACCAAAGCCAGAAAGGCAAGGTAGCCGAGATACAGCGGAGCATTCAGGGACGGAGAGACAAGGATGTGCGGCAACCCTTTGACACGGATTGCCTGCAATGCCCCGAGGGACTCCCCCACAATCAGCGCAGGATGCAATTCCGCAACCCATTCCCCT
>JBJEJS010000324.1:0-9230 GCA_051878235.1 Candidatus Cryptobacteroides sp. | reverse complement strand
AATGTCAATAATGAACTTGACAATGCAACAAGTACAATACCAACAAAATAGATGGAGAATGCGCGCTGCTTTTCCTCCTCAGGCACATCGAATTCATAGCCCTCCACGATTTTGCACTGGTGGGCGTAGATCTGCCGCATCTTCTTGAAGATGTAGAAGTTGGTGTAGGTGTCATATCTCACGGGCACGAGCATCCCGTCGTCAAGGCGGTCGAATTCCTGGCTGACGCTCAGGTTGCTGACAAAGTTGAGGTTGATGTTTGCAGGGACATTGAGTGTGTATTTCTTCAATGCGAATTTGCCGTCGGTCGTGACATAAAGATGTCCCGTGAATCCGTAACTCTCGCTGTTCACGGGGACGAATGCCAGATCGACACACCTTGTCCCCCTGACATCGAGGGTGTCCATAATGTAATATTTGTAATAGGATGTCGCGAGCGAGGAGGAGAGAGGGCTGACGAAACTGTTCAGCATTATTTCCAGGTTGTCGCTGAAAATGTCCACGCTCTGGAGCATCTGGTCGAGGTTTGCGCTGAGTCCCTCGCGGTCGAGAATCTTGTCCACTCCCTGCATATTCCTGTAATGCACAATCCTTTTCTCCGTGTGCGGCCTTTTTCTGTAGTAGTCGTCATAGATGCTTTCACGGAGCGAGCCCGAGAGCACGGGGGAGGAGTTGAATGTGGATGTGTCGAGGTAGTCCTTGATGAATGTGAAGTTCCTCCAGAACTTGCTGCTGTCGAAATCCACATCGAACTTGTCAAGGGACATCACCAGTTTCTCATAGACCCTCGCCTTGTAGAACTCCTTGGAAGCCAGCCGGTTGTCGTTTTTGTGCGCAATGACTTCCCTAATCAGACCGACTGCGGGGTTGTTCTTGCGGGTGTACCTGTTCTTCTTCCTGTCCGGCTTTACGGTCACGGTGTCTATGCCGAAGCCGTCTATCTCAATGGAAATCTTCAGCCCAGCGTTGTCCTTTCCCACGATAAGGGGCACAATCGCCGTCTTGTAAGAGAGCATCTGCACAGCCAATGTGGTGAATCCTTGGGAGTTGCTCAATGAGAAACGCCCCTGTTCGTCCGCCATTGTCCCGATTTGGGTCCCCGCAAAGATGACACTCGCGTATGGCACCGGCTCGGATGTCCCGGCATCCACCACCACTCCCGAGGCGGAGGTCACAATTGGCTGGGCCGACAGTACGCAGCCCAGAATCAGCAGGAGCATTGCCGAAAGGATGCCCCTTTTGGAAAAAAATATCATCTTATCCGTCTTTTCTGCAAAGGTATGCCGTATGGCGGAAATTCATTGGCCGTATTTTCCTTGGAATTGGTACGATTCCCTTTTTCGCACTCCTCTTCAGCCTCCTTGCCACCCTGACTGCCGCAAACGGCAGTGCTCCTTGCCCTTCTTGCGAAGTCTCCCTCGTGTCAGAGACGCGCTTTTGGGCATTCCTGGACCGACAAATTTCAGGTAGATACAAAAATACGGTGTCTTTACGGAGGAAATTGCTATATTTGCGTGGTTAAGACTTTAGCAATAAAATTATTATATTATGGGAGCATTTCACGCATACGACATAAGGGGCATCTACAATGTCGATTTTGACAAGGAAACTGCCTACAAGGTCGGATATTTCATTCCACAGCTGCTTGATACGGACAAGGTCGCGGTCGGTAGGGACTGCCGCGTGTCGTCCGATGAGATTCACGACAGCCTTGTCAGGGGAATCACTGACGCGGGAGCCGATGTGTATGACCTCGGGCTGACAACCACGCCTGCCGTCTATTTCGCGACTGCGAATTACGGCTTCAAGGCCTCGGTCCAGATAACGGCATCGCACAACGGGCCGGAGTACAACGGGATGAAGGTCTCGACCGAACACGCCCGTGCGGTCGGATATGACGCGGGTCTGAAGACAATCAGGCAATGGATTGACGAAGGCAGGCAGACTCCTGTGGCAGAGCGCAGGGGAGAGGTCCGCAAGATGGACATCTACAAGGACTATGTGGATTTCCTTCTCAAGTACAAGGGCGACTACAGCGGGCTAAAGATAGCGATGGACCTTTCAAACGGTATGGCTAACCTTTTTGCCAAACAGATTTTCGGGGACGGTCCGTCCTATATCCTTGATGAAATGGACGGGAGATTCCCTAACCACGACCCCAACCCTCTTATCCCGAAGAATGTGGAGCCTTTGCAGGAACTCGTCCGCAGGACGGGGGCGGATGTCGGCGTGATTTACGACGGGGATGCCGACAGGGTGATGTTCGTTGACGAGAACGCCAGGTTCATATCCCCTGACCTGATGATTGCCGTGCTCGGTAAATATTTCCTTGAGGAAAGGGGAGAGAAAGGTCTTGTCCTTCAGGACATCCGCAGCAGCAAGGCAGTCGGGGAGTTCCTTGCGCCGATGGGCGGGCAGATGAGGACCTGGAAAGTCGGAAGGGCCTTCGCAGCCGAGAAACTCCGTGAGATAGACGGAGTCTATGGCGGGGAACTTGCGGGACATTATTATTTCCGTGACTTCTTCTATTCCGACAGCGGAATCCTTGCCTCAATCCTGATACTCAATGTCTTGAGCAAGGTCAAAAAAGAAGGGGGCACCCTCAGCGGCCTGATCTCGCAAATCGAAAGCTACAAGAATTCGGGAGAAATCAACTTCAGAATCGAGGACAAGCAGGGAGCGATGGACGCTGTCAGGGAGCATTTCATCAATGAGGAGACCCCGACTGCGTCTATGGACTTCGACGGCTACAGGGTGGAGTTCCCTCACTGGTGGTTCAACATCCGTCCTTCCAACACGGAGCCTTACCTGAGGTTCATCTGCGAGGCCGACTCCGACTCTCTCCTCGAGCAGAAGGTCGGAACGGTAAGGCGTATCCTCACGGAACAGTTCGGAGCAAAATAGGGCTTTCAGCAGGAAGGCGCAACAAAATCGTTCGGATATGGACACTATAAAATATATCACACAGAATGATCTGGATATGAAATGGGGACTCACCATTTCTTCTGTTGGTTTCCAGAGAATCGCTCCTGGGGAGACCTATCCTCCGCAGAAGCACAATCGTGAATATATGTTTGACCCTGCGAACGGTCGCGTGCTTTTTGAATACCAGCTGCTGTATATAGCCGAAGGGGGGGGTATATTCGTTTCTGAGTCCAGCCGGAGATACAAAGTTTCAGCAGGCAATATGTTCCTCCTTTTTCCGGGGGAGAGACATTCCTACCGCCCGGACGCGGACACAGGCTGGAGCGAGTATTGGATCGGCTTCATAGGCCCGAACATCGATGACCGTGTCAAGAAGGGCTTCTTCCACAAGGAGACTCCCTTATATGACATAGGGTACAACGAGACGGTGATTGAACTGTACCGCGAGGCAATCCGCACTGCAAAACTTCAGGAGCCTTTCTTCCAGCAACTCCTTGCGGGAATAGTCAATCATCTTCTCGGACTGATGGTTATGGCTGACCGCAAGAAATCGCTTAAGCCTGACGAGAAAGTCTTCAATATGATTGACAAGGCGCGTTCCTATATGCAGGAATCCCTGGAGAAGGGAATCACAATGCCTGATGTCGCCGAGCACCTTGGAATCAACTACACTTTCTTCCGCAATGAGTTCAAGAAATTTACGGGATGCTCTCCGTCACAGTATTTCATAAACCTGAAAATACACAGGGCCAAGGAGATACTCCGCAGCACGAATACTCCGGTAAAGGAAATCGCATACGACCTGCATTTTGAGAATCCCGACTATTTTATGACATTGTTCAAGAAAAAGACAGGTTTTACTCCATCGGAATTCCGAAACAGATGAATATCTGTCAATTCCTTTAGTACGTTTTCAAAAAACAAAGTTATACTGCGTGCCAATGCTTTTACATTTGCCCGCAGTTAATTTTTATACTGCAAACGAAACTGATAACCAAACTTTCTTTTGACAATGAAATCTGAATTTCTTGCGGGGTTGTGCGCACTGTCTCTCTTTGCGTATTCCTGTGTGTCTGATGATTTGTCGGACAGGGTTTCCTCTCTGGATGAGCGGGTGGCCGCCCTTGAGCAGGTCTTTTCCGAAATCAATGACAACGCCACTGCCCTGAATGTCCTGTACAGGGAGAATCTTCTCATCACAAAGTACAAATCCGTGATGGAGAACGGAATCACCGTCGGATATGACATCATTTTCTCAAATGGAAAGTCAATCCGCATCACTTACGGAAAAAGCATTGAGGGAGTGGCTCCTATGATCGGATTCAACGATATGGGGCAATGGACCGTTTCTTATGACGGAGGGAAAACATTCGAGGTGATTTCCGGCTCTGCCGCTCCGGATGCGGAGGACGGCGTCACTCCGCGCGTGAATGTTGACAAGTACGGCTTCTGGATCTACTCTATGGACGGAGGCAAGACCTGGGAACGTGTCCTCAATTCAGCAGGTGAGCCTATGAGCGCGGTTGACGGGAAATCCCACATCCCGTCATCCTACTGTTTCTTCTCCAATGTCTCGTACAACAAGGAGACGGGCAATATGGACATCTCCCTTGTTGACGGGAGGTCCTTCTCCATCCCTGTCGAGGCTGAGGCTTCGATAGTCCTTAAATATTATGACCCTGTTGAGGGAGCATACGTCTATGGCAACCGCCTCAACGAGTTCCCTGCGGAGATTACGGGCATCAACGAGGCATTGTTCATCGATGTTCCCGAGGGATGGGATGCCTGGTTTGAAGGAAGCAATCTTGTCGTGGATGTCCCGTCTGACTACAAGGACGGCACATATAACCTGAAACTTCTTGCATCCACCGTTTCCGCCCAGCCGAAGGCATTTGAATTCAAGTTCAAGTACGAGAAGGACCTGATTCTCTTCGACGATTTCCTCGGCAGTGACATTGACTACAGATGGTGGCAGAGATATGTGCACGGAACGGTCACAAACGACTGGAACCGCTATCAGGACGGTGCTCCTGAGGAGTCTGTCGTGGAGGACGGCCTGCTGAAACTCTATGCCCATCTCTGGGGTGACAGTTATCGCACCGGTGCAATCTGGACTAAGGAGAAACTGACTTACAAGCCTCCTTTCCGTGTGGACTGCCGTGCCCGCTTCACCGATATGGGCACAGGCATCTGGTATGCCATCTGGGTCGTTCCTGAGACTTCCTATATGTACGGGGAAATAGACATCTGTGAGAAACTGAACTTCGGAACGCTTACCTATCACACAGTCCACACGATGTACACTCTCAACACCGCAAAGGAGCATCAGAACAAGGAGACCTATGTGGATGATCAGGGCAGGACAGTGTCAAACTCCAATCAGGGCAAGGCGCAGAGCGCGATGGTCGCAGGCGAATTCAACACTTTCTCGGTTGAGGTCACCGATGACCAGATCGTCTTCTATGTGAACGACATCCCTGTGCACCGTTATCTCCATTTCGTGCACTCGGTCGAGGATCCTGTCTACAGCCAGTTAAAGGATTCCGAAAAGGAGGTCTATCTTCAGAACTGGCCTTTTATGGAGCAGGATTACAACACGATTCTTGATGTGGCGGTCGGAGGACAGTTCGTCGGAGGAGTGATCAAAGATGATGAATTCCCGGGCCAGTTCGATATCGACTGGATCAAAGTGAAACAACTATAATCAATAATAATGAAAAAGAGAAGCAGATTGCTTTGCGGCATCATCGCAATGGTGTTTGCCGTTGTGTCCTGCCAGAGTATTGAAGACCTGCAGGACAAAGTGGAGAATCTTGAGAACAGGGTTGCGAAACTGGAGAAAGTGGCTGATGCCATCAATGGCAACATTGCCGCCCTTCAGGCCGTGGCATCCGGTCAGGCAATCACGAGTATTGAGGAAACTGACGGAGTATATACCCTCAATTTGTCCAACGGACAGACCATTGTCCTCCATCAGGGAGCGGTCGGAATGGGAAAGGCCCCACTTCTTTCCATCGATGATGACGGCTATTGGATGGTGGATTATCAGGATGGGAACGGTCCACAGAGCGTCACCGACGAAATCGGTGAAAAAATAGTCGCTGTCGGTCAGCACGGAGTCACTCCACAGTTCAGCGTGTCCGAGGATGGCTATTGGACTGTAAGTTACGATGGCGGCAGGAATTTCTCTCCTGTTCTGGATGCTTCCGGCAGCAAGGTCAAGGCTGTGGCCGAGAGCAGCGACACCGATTCATATTTCGCAAGTGTGGAATACACCGATGAGGCACTTGTCCTCACCCTGAAGAACGGTGAACAGTACAAGGCACCTGTGGTGGGAGGCTTCCTCTTCAAGATTTCAGGAGCCGAGGAAACTGTGGTTTTCCCTCTCGGGGCCAAGAAGACCTTCGCCGTCGAGAGGAAGGGCGTGGCGACAACTGTCATTTCTGCCCCTCAGGGATGGGACGCATATCTTTCCGATATGATTCTCACCATTCAGGCACCGATGGAGGAGCCACAGACCAAGGCTTCCCTGGCCGACACCAGGACCGATGTGGCGGTCATCGCCCTTTCTGATGCGGGACATCTTGCCATTGCCAAAGTGAGGGTGCAGCTTGACGGGACAACGACAGTATATGACCCTGCCGCAAGCATCCGTCTTTCCGAGGCGACAACCACGACCCTGACATTCGACGTGTCCCTTGAGAACACCGTCTCCTGGTACTATATGTTCCAGTCCAAGTCGGAAATAGCCCCTACGGCAGCCGAACTTCTTGAAAGCGGTACTCTCGGCTCGGAAAGGCAGTTGACTTTCAGCGGACTTCAGGCAGTTTCGGAATATGTGCTCTATGTCCTTCCTTGCGGTGAAGGCTCGAACGGAGCCGTTGCATCCTACAAGGCCAAGACCCTTGATTTCACAAATCTCTACGAGGCCTACCAGGCAGGCTACGACATCACTGTCGGATCCCTTGTCTTCAACAAGTCCACAAACGGCGAGGCCGTCCTGGTCAGCCAGCAGGACTTTGAGATAAACACAGAGAACTACCAGAGCGTGTACTTCATCAAGGATGGCGCTTCCGTGAGATTCAAATGGGGAGAGTACAAGAACGCCGTGACAATCATAGGCGACACTGCCGGAAGCAGGCCTCAGGTCTATGTTTGGGGCAACTATTATTTCAACGGAGGCGACAATGATATTGCTTTCAAGAATGTCTCCTTCAAGATGGATCCTGCAATCCAGCGTTTCCAGTTCGGAGCCCACAAATTCGGCAAGATGGTTTACGATGACTGCTTCATTGACCTGAGGGGCCCTCTGGCATTCCAGCATTCCGCAAGTGCCGGTATGGACGGACTGGAAGTGATTGATTGTGACATTGTTCCGAACTGGAACGATGCTGCGGGAGTCGCCAGGGGACTGATCGAGACCCACAACAACAGCGTTTACACCACCACGCTTGGTGACATCGTCTTCCGCAACAATGTGGTCTGGAGCGACGAGCAGGATGTCCTCAGGGAGTTCTACATCATCCACGGAGCCTACGGCGGAGATATGAACATCGGTAATGCCGTCGTCGAGAACAACACATTCTACAATGTTTCCGGAGGCGTTCTCCTGAACAGGGGAAGGACAAAGGCCCTGCTCTACTTCCATAATGCCGACTCATTCACAGTCAACGGAAACATCTACTACACTTCTGTCACCGTGGCCAAGGGCGATCCTTCCGAGCATCAGTTCTGCGTGGCCGCATCCAAGTACCTGAACAATGTCCAACTCAATGAGAAAGGTGTTTGTGATGTCAAATCCTACTCGACATTCCCTCAGTTCGCCGGTTTGTACGGCAATGACGGCGCAGGTGATTTCTGGTGGTGGGGGACCAACAACCTCGTCACCCTCAGCGGCAACACCATCGCTGAGGTCGTCAATCCTTTCAAATCAGAGGACATAGTGAACGGAATATTCATCCCTAAGCAGGAATATGCCTCTGCTGGAGCAACCAGATAAGAAATTAAAGTCCCGCAGAAGCGGGACCCGGGTAAGAAATAACAAATAAAACATAAAACCATGAAACGAATATCATCACTCTTAATGATCTCGTCACTTTTGATGGGAATCGCGACATCTTGTTATGATGACTCAAAAATCAAGGCTGAAATCCAGGATGTTGCAGACAGGGTGGAGACTTTGGAGTCTCAGATGAAATCACTCAAGTCAACAGTTGACGCCCTTGATGCGATTGCACTCGGGCTTGTGATAAATTCAGTTGACCCTACTGCAGACGGATGGAAGATCATACTGTCCAACGGCAGAGAAATGGAAATTCTGAACGGTGTTCCGGGCACCCCTGGCAAGGACGGCGAAAACGGAAAGGACGGCCAGGACGGCCAGAATGGACAGGACGGTCAGAACGGACAGGACGGCAAGGACGGTGTCGCTCCGGTAATTGGAATCGATGCTGAGGGTTATTGGACTGCCCAGTACGGTGATCAGACTCCGGAGCGCATCAAAGATGCCAACGGGAATCCTGTAAAGGCAAGTTCCACCCTGGAGGCAGGCTGCAAGGTTGAGAATGTCGAGTTTACTGAGAATGCGGCCCTTCTGACCTTGAGCAACGGAAAGAAATATGTGGCTCCGATTGCAGGTGAGTTCCTCGTAAGCATCACCGGCGCTGAGAATGTAGTTGAGGTCAATCCGGGCGAGACTGCAAATCTGACAGTCGAGATGAAGGGTGTCGCTGTGGCACGCGTGGAGGCTCCTCAGGGCTGGACGGCTGTCCTTACCGAGACTTCCCTTGCCATCACCGCACCGGCCTCATCAACAAAGGCAATAATCCTCGATCCTGAGACCGAGGTCATCGTCACTGCCTTTTCAACCACTGGTCTGGTTGCAGTCGCTGCGGTGAAGGTAGCCCTCGGAGTGCCTGTTCCTGCAAGACCTGAGTCAGAATATGAGGCCTACCAGGCAGGATTTGATGTCACAGTCGGTTCCGTTACCTTGAACAAGGCTTCCGGCGCAACGGCTTTCCTTGTGACAACAACGGATTATGAAATCAACACGGAGAACTATCAAAACATATACTTTGTTGCGGAAGGAGCGTCAGTAAGGTTCAAATGGGGTACCTACACTTCCGCTGTGACTGTCATCGGCGACAAGGCCGGCACAAGACCGGGAGTCTTTGTATGGGGCAACTATTATTTCAAAGGTGCTGATGCAAATATCCTTTTCAAGAACATTTCCTTCACTATGGACAGTGCCATCGAGCGTGTGCAGTACAACCCTCAGGGTGCCTACGGCAAATGGATCTATGATG
>JBJEJS010000323.1:0-1874 GCA_051878235.1 Candidatus Cryptobacteroides sp. | reverse complement strand
GGGATTCTCGGGTATGTCGATGAAAGCGGTCACAATGCCGATTTCGCGGTCGCCCTCAAAGACTCTCCACCCCACGAGGGCTTCGAGACCGTCTTCCTCAAGGGATAGGGCATCGGGCTCGCCCCAGTCGGCATATACGGCTTTTCCTATGACTTCCGCGACATCTTCGGGAGTGGATATGCCTGTGAGCCTCGCGATTGCCTTTGAGTTGCCCCGGAGGCGGAATTCCTCAAAAAAGAAAGGAACCGACAGTCCATCAAAGATGATGAACACCGGTTCCTCAAGGTCGATATCTTCAGGACAAATGTCGCGGAAACCCAGGATGAGTTCCCCGTCATTTCCGTTGGATTTGAGAATCTGGGCTATGCGGGTCAGGTCTCCCGTTCCGACATTCCTTGGAATGCCTGCATCCGCGTGGTCGGGGAAGCCTGCCATTGCGCAGTTAAGCCTCAGTCGTTTCAGCAGCCTCTGCTGCCGCAGCGGCTTCCTGTGCTGCCTTCTCGGCGGCCGCTGCCTCTGCTGCTGCGCGTGCTGCTTCCTCAGCCTCGGCTTTCTTCTTTGCCAAAGCCTCAGCCCTGTCCTGATTTACCTTTGCCTCAGCCTCGAGTGCTGCCTTGCTCTTTGCAGCGGCATCCTTGCTGAGTCCCTCTTTCTTAGCGATGATTTTCGCGTCCCTCTGTGCTTTCCAGTCCTCGAATTTCTTGTCAGCCTGCTCCTGGGTGAGGGCTCCTTTTGCCACTCCGCCCTGGAGATGCTTCCTGAGGAGCACTCCCTCATAGGAGAGAATCCTTCTTGCGGTGAGTGTAGGCTCTGCACCGACATTCAGCCACGCAAGTGCCCTCTCGAAGTTGAGGAGGATGGTTGCAGGGTTGGTGTTCGGATTGTAGGAGCCGATCTGCTCGATGAAACGACCGTCGCGAGGTGCGCGGGAATCTGCCACGACAATGTGGAAGAATGCGAAATTCTTCTTTCCGTGACGCTGAAGACGAATTTTAACAGCCATTGTGAATCTGTTCTAAAATTAATAAATATTTACCTATTTGTTCCTGCACGAGGAACAAGCGCGCAAAGATATATATTTTTTTATACCTTTGCAACTCTGTTTTACAGGATGCATATATATAAATAGGTATATGTCATATATGTAAAATAAGAATATGGTATATATAAAATATTAAGATGAATAAGATTTTTTCCTTTTTACTGGCGCTTTGCGCCTTTACTGTGTTGCCGGCTTTTGCGCAGGGCGCAGCCGCAGAAGATGAGATTCTTGGGGATTATTATGTCGTTCAGAACGGCGAGGAGAGCCGTGTGAGATTCAGCAAGGCGGACGACGGGACTTTTCAGGCGCATGTGATCTGGGTGAAGAACGATTTGGACAAGGAGGGGAAGAAGCGGCTTGACGAGAAGAATCCGGACAAGAGCCTTAGGAATGTGCCTTGCGACAGGATATTGCTTGTGTGGAATCTGAAATACAATCCCGAAAAGGGGAACTGGACCGGGGGGAAGGTGTATGACCCGACGAGGGGGATAAGGGCGAATGCGGCCTGCTGGTTTGCGGACGCGGACCATCTGAAGTTGAAGGGGTCGATGCTCGGCATCTCTGAAACTGTGGTCTGGGTTAAGGAAAAGTGACGGGTCGGGACAGAAAAATGAAATAAATTTTGCGGATTAAATTTTTCTTCATATTTTTGCAGTCCCAAAAACCGAATGCGGATGTGGCGAAATGGTAGACGCGCTACTTTGAGGGGGTAGTGGGAGTTTTCCTGTGCGAGTTCGAGTCTCGCCATCCGCACGAAAAAGAGAGGTCATCCAACTATGATGTGCCCCCCAAAAGTTGGACGGTTTAACATTAAAAAGTCTATTGGTAAAGA
>JBJEJS010000322.1:0-1875 GCA_051878235.1 Candidatus Cryptobacteroides sp. | reverse complement strand
CCAGTGTGACCTGTTTGTCGATGGCGTCAAGTTTCTCGAGAAACATAGGAATAGTTTTGTATCTGGCCACAAAGATACAAAAATGTCACAAAAGTAAAAAATGCTGTTCCGTATGTGCCGCGTCAGACGAGTTTGGAGAACCTCCCGGGAATTCTCACAATGACTGCCGCCTCGAACATTGAAGGCTTGTTCCAGGCGTACGGAGGGCGGAATACGGTCTGGATTGCCCGCGCCGCCTTTGTCCATTTATCCCAGTTCCGCGCTTTCCTGTTTGTGACAAGATTTATGGTCTTCGACCGTTTGGCAAGATGTTTAGTCCATCCTGCTTCCCGTCTTGAAGGGTCCTCGAAGCGCGCCTTTATCCTCCCGAGGTCGAAATATCCGAAATGGAACAGGTACAGGTCCTTGCCTATGTGGAAGTTGTGCCCTTTTATCCTGTGGAATCCGCTGCCCCAGGTCACAGGCTTTGCGATGACGCAAGGTTTGGTGTATCTTGTGGAGAGCCGGGCGTAATGGCGTTGCTCAAGGAATGTCGCATCGTCCCTGATGTCGCCTTCCTCACGGGTGTGCTGCCCCACATCAACTCCCAGTCCGGACAGGGATGTGCCGATGACCGCCTTGTCAAGATATTCCTTCAATGAAAGACCCGTCGCGGGATCTGGCACAAGAAATTCGTCAGCGTCAGTTCCGATGACAAGATCGTATCTCTCCAGAAGCGAGGCTGCCTTTCCGGAGAGGAATTTCAGCCTGCCTTTCTCCGCCTGGACCACCTGCCCTCCGATTTTCTCGACGGCCTTGGCGAAAACTCCGTCACAGAAGTCGGGAATCACCTGGTCAGTCCCGTCAAAATACACATAGAGATTCTCTTTCCCAAGTTCCCGTCCGTAATATTCCACCCATCTTTTCAAGTAGAAGTCATCATTTCTGACCATCGTCAGCGCACAAATCTTTTTGCCCATATAAAAATGTCCTTTATGTGCAGGACGCACAATCATTCTGACAAATTTAAGATAAAAAATTATATCTTTGCAATATGCCTGCAGTTTCAATCATAATCCCCGTTTACAACGCCCGTGAGTACATCGTCCGTTGTCTGGAAAGCATCATCAATCAGACCTTCAAAGACTGGGAGGCCATTTGTGTGGATGACGGGAGCATTGACTCCAGTCCCTGGATTCTGGATGATTACGCTTCACGGGATCCGAGGATAAAGGTCATCACACAGCCCAATGCAGGAGTTTCCGCTGCCAGGAATACGGCTCTTGAAGCCGCCTGCGGGGATTATGTCTGTTTCGTTGACAGTGATGATTTCCTTCATCCGCAGACTCTTGAACTTGCCCTTTTTGCCGCAGGAAAGGAGAACGGAGATCTTGTGGCATACACCTATGACAGGTCTTTCAGGACCCGCCTCAGGATCCGCCATATCTTCGGGATGGGCGACGGAAAACAGAGGCAGTTCAGAAAATATGTGTTTGAAAATATTGAATATAAGGTGACCGACGACATTTTCGGATATGTCACGGAATATTCGGACGGTAAAATAGAAGCGGATTCAAAGAAATGGGCGGTCAAGCATTGCCAGCCGTGGAGATGTCTCTACAGAAGTTCCTGTGTGCGGCATCTGCGTTTCAGACAGGGAATCATATATGAGGATTTCCCCTGGTGGGGTGAGGTCCTGCTCAATGTCAGGAGGGCAGTCATCCTGAATCTGCCTTTGTATTTCTATTATCCGAACAAGGGCAGTTACATTTCGTCCTCGAAGCAGAAATACAGGATTGAGAGCCTTCGGAAGGCTCTTGAGGTGGCGCAGGCCGCTTATCGGAATGCCACGGAAAGGCAGAAGTCGGTCTGGGAAAGGAATTTTATGACCCCTTT
>JBJEJS010000321.1:0-9332 GCA_051878235.1 Candidatus Cryptobacteroides sp. | reverse complement strand
CATCCTGAGGCGGCAAGCGCCGTCGATGCCACAAGGTCGTTTCCTGGGGAACTGAGCAGGTTCAGCCCTTTGGTATGCAGCCTTTCGCCGTATTTGAGCACATCGCGGACAATGCTTGACCCGCATTTCTGGGTGCATCCGAGGGACTTCTCCTCAAGGGTGGATATTCCGCCCGCCTTGTTGCCAGGTGAAGGATTCTCATAGACAGGCTGGTTGTTCCTCATAAAATACTCCTTGAAGTCATTGATGAGACTCACCGTCTTGTCAAAGGTCGCGCTGTCCTGACACCTGTTCATCAGTATGGTCTCCGCGCCGAACATTTCGGGAACTTCAGTCAGCACCGTAGTGCCGCCCTGTGCCACAATCCAGTCGGAGAAAACTCCGAGCAGAGGATTTGCGGTGATTCCTGAAAGGCCGTCAGAGCCTCCGCATTTCAGTCCCACCTTCAGTTCGGATACAGGAACATCGGTGCGTGCGTCCTTGGAGCATATTTCAAAGATTTCGCGTGCCTGCCTCAGTCCTTCCTCGACCTCGTCCCCCTCGATTTTCTGGCATTCGATTGCCCTGACCCTCTGCGGGTCGCAGTCTGCGATCAGTTCCCTGAATGATGACAGTTGGTTGTTCTCGCATCCGAGAGAAACAAAGAGGATTCCTCCCGCATTCGGATGGTGTGCCATATCCGCAAGCACCTTGCGCGTGTTCTCGTGGTCGTCTCCCAACTGCGAGCATCCGTAATTGTGGGGGAATGCCACAATCGCATCCACGCTGCCCATATTCCCTGCCTTTTCCGCATTGAGCCTTGAGGCGATTGCCTGGGCCGCGCCGTTCACGCATCCCACAGTCGGGATCACCCAAATCTGGTTTCTGATGCCGACCTGTCCGTCAGCCCTGCGGAAACCTTTGAATGTCACCGTCCCGGATGCCGGGGCAATCTCTTTCAGTTCCGGATTGTAGGTGTATTCCAGAAGTCCTGAGAGATTTGTCTTGATGCAGTTGTGGTCAACGAGAGTGCCTTTTGCCGCATCCCTTGTGAGATGGCCTATAGGAAAGCCGTACTTGATGATGTCGTCACCCTCCTTGAGGTCTGTGAGGACGAATTTGTGTCCGGAAGGTATATCCTCAGCGAGGACGAGAGGTCCGCACTGCGGGATGCTCTCGCCCTTGCTGAGATTAGTCAAAGCCACGGCGACATTGTCGTCCGGGTTGATTCTGATGTATCTTGCCATTGGGAATCTTCCTTAGAAGTTGAAGTAGTTCTTGGCATTGTTGTAGGAGATGTCCTCTACGACTTTCTTGAGGAAGTCCATCTCGCTTGCAGGAAGTTTGCCCTTCTCGACATCCTCTCCGATGACGGAGCAGAGAATCCTGCGGAAATACTCGTGGCGCGGATAACTGATGAAACTGCGTGAGTCTGTCAGCATTCCGACGAACCTTGTGAACAGTCCGAGGGCTGACAGCGCGTTCATCTGCTTGCGCATACCGTCCTCCTGATCGAGGAACCACCAGCCTGAGCCGAACTGCATCTTGCCTGGAACAGTGCCGTCGTTGAAGGTGTACGCCATAGTCATCAGCACCTCATTGTCCTTAGGGTTGAGGCAGTAGAGGATGGTCTTTGCAAGTTTGCCCTCAAGGGTGAGCCTGTCGAAGAAACGGTGGCCTGCCGCCGCGCACTGCACATCGTGGATTGCGTCGTAGCCCGTGTCAGGACCGAGGATGTTGAACATCCTTGTGTTGTTGTTGCGGATTGCCCCGATATGGAACTGCTGTGCCCATCCTGCCTCCGCATCCATCACGGCGAAGTCGTGCAGGCACGCGCTGCGGAATTTGTCAAGTTCCTCAGCATCAGCATTCCTGCCGGAGAGCACCTTTGCGAAGATTGCCTCGATTTCGCTGTCCGTGTAGTCTGCCGCATAGAATGTCTCAAGACCGTGATCCGAAAGCCTGCATCCCATTGACTCGAAGAACTCGTGGCGTTTGCGCAGGGCCTCGAGCAGGTCGGCGTATGTGCGGATTTCCATCCCCGCAGCCTCTGAGAGTTTCTCTATATATTCCCTGTATGCCTGAGGATTCTCGATTGCCATCGCCTTGTCCGGCCTCCACGCAGGAATGACCTTCACTCCGAAAGGCTTCTGGGCGATTGCCTTGTGATAGCGCAGATCGTCGGCAGGGTCGTCAGTGGTGCAGACGGTCTCGACATTGAATTTTTTGATGAGAGCCTGTCCCCGGAACTCCTCGGTCGCAAGTTTTGCATTGCACTCCTCGAAGATGTCCCTTGCTGTGGCAGGGGAGAGAAGGCTGTCGATTCCGAATACCCTCTTGAGTTCGAGATGAGTCCAGTGATAGAGAGGGTTTCTCATCGTATATGGCACAGTCTCAGCCCATTTGCTGAATTTCTCCCAAGAGGTCCTTCCTCCTGTGATGTACTCCTCGGGAACACCGTTGCCCCTCATTGCGCGCCATTTGTAGTGGTCGCCTCCAAGCCAGAGTTCGGTGATGTCCGCAAACTGGTGGTTCTCCGCAATCATCTGCGGGATGAGGTGGCAGTGATAGTCGATAATCGGCATCTTTTCCGCTCCTTCGTGGTAGAGCGTCCTGGCTGTCTGGTTCGACAGCATGAAATCTTCGTTGATGAAAGACATAATTATATGGTTTATATATTTTTATATTGTATATATCTTTTTATATAAAGTATATATGACATTGTTTTATATGTGATATATATACCTTCCGACGACAAAAATATGAAAAAATTTTTAATTTCCGTGCACGGGCACGGAAATTTTTTCTAAATTTGCCGCGTAGTTCCTTCCTGAATGGAAAAGCGGGATGGGACAATATGCTCCGATGCCATATATGTATATATGTAAAATATTGAATATTAAGTAATAACCAATTTTTGAAAGAAAGAGAAATGGAAAAACTCAATCGCTCCAATGCCCCTGCGGCAAAGACCTACACAGAAAAGATCATCCAGTTTGGAGAAGGCAATTTCCTCCGTGCTTTTGTTGACTGGATTGTGTGGAAGACCAACCAGAAGACAGACTTCAACGCCTCAGTTGTGGTCGTCCAGCCTATCGAAAGGGGGATGGTGGATATGCTCAATGAGCAGGACTGCCTTTATCATCTTAATCTTCAAGGACTTGACAATGGACAGCCTGTGGATTCCGTAGAGATGATAGATGTCATCTCAAGAGCCCTCAACCCATACCGTGATTTCGACAAATATCTTGCGCTTGCAGAGCAGGAGGAAATCCGCTTCGTAATCTCCAACACCACCGAGGCGGGAATCGCCTTCGACCCGTCCTGCAAGCTTGAAGATGCTCCTGCATCCTCATACCCGGGAAAACTCACCCAGTTGCTCTACCATCGCTTCAAACATTTCAACGGTGATATGTCAAAGGGTCTGATTATCTTCCCTTGTGAACTTATCTTCTTGAACGGCAAGGAGTTGAAACGCTGCATCAGGGAGTACATCAAATTGTGGGACCTCGGTGAGGAGTTCAGCAACTGGTTTGAGAACGCCTGCGGAGTTTACTGCACTCTGGTTGACAGGATTGTGCCAGGTTATCCTCGTGACACCGCCGCCCAGCTTTGCGAGAGGGTCGGCTATCAGGACAATATGCTTGTGAACGCTGAAATCTTCCACCTCTGGGTAATCGAGGCTCCTGCGGAGATTGCAAAGGAGTTCCCTGCCGACAAGGCCGGCCTGCACGTGCTTTTCGTCCCTTCAGAGGCTCCTTACCACGAGCGCAAGGTTACGCTTCTCAACGGGCCTCACACCGTTCTCTCGCCTGTGGGATACCTCAGCGGGCTGAACACCGTGAAGGAATGCTGTGAGGATGAACTTGTCGGACGCTTCGTGCACAAGGTGATGTTCGACGAGCTGATGCACACCCTCAATCTTCCTATGGAGGAACTCCAGAAGTTTGCCGCTGATGTGATGGAGCGCTTCCGCAATCCTTTCGTTAAGCATTTTGTGACGAGCATTATGCTCAACTCGTTCCCTAAGTTCAAGACTCGTGACCTTCCTGGACTCAAGACTTATCTTGAGCGCAAGGGTGAACTTCCTCAGGGGCTTGTCCTCGGGCTTGCCGCAATCACCACCTATTACAAAGGCGGCAAGAGGGGAGAGGACGAGATTGTCCCTAACGATGACCAGGCCATTATGGACCTGCTCAAGAATCTTTGGGAGACAGGTGATGTCAGGAAAGTCGCCGAGGGAGTCCTTGCGGCTTCAGACCTCATCTGGGGTGAGGACCTCAATGCCGTCCCTGGACTGACCGACCTGCTGGAGAAGGATCTTCGCATCATTCAGGAGTCAGGTATGAGGGCTGCTGTCGAGGCTGTTCTCTAACATCTTGGTTTCTTCGCCATCCCCGACCTGATCGGGGATTTGTATTTGCAAAAAAAGAGGGGCTGACAATCGTCAGCCCCTCTTTGATGTTGAGAGTCAGGTTATCTTCTGACTCTCAGGACAGGAACTGTGGCACCTGGAATCCAGCGTGCCGCACCTACCATTTCTCTGGTCAGGTCAAAGTTGGTGAGGGTGTAGTTCCTTGAAGCGGAATCCGTCACAGGATTATTTGTGAGGACTGTTCCGGCGCAGGCCTCCTGATTGATGAGAGAGCCTGACAGGAAGGTGTCACTGATGTTGTAGAAATAGTTCGCACTTGCCTGTGTAGGGACTGTCACTCCTGTAGCCTTGGAGAGAATGACAGTCTTGCCCTCTGCTATCTCGTTGAGGAAAAGGTTATTTCTGAAAAGATAGTTTTCCGGTGTCGCGCGGACATACATCACTCCGTTGCCGTTCGCTCCGAGGTTTGCCCCGTCAACGGTGTTGTTGCAGAAACTGAATGTCCCTGTCACAGTGCTTGCATCTGCGCGGACAAGGTCGCGTCCTCCCTGGATTGTGCACTGCTCGATGAGGAACTGTCCATATTTCGCTCCGGAGCGGACATCGAAGACTCCCTGTCCTGTGCCCTGTTCGTAAACCTGGCAGTTGTAGATGATCAGACTTCCGGCCTGGCTCATCTTTCCGTTGTCGTAATAGACACTCTTCGTGTAGCCCACAAAGTCGCAGTTCTTGATTACGATGCTGTTTGCAGTCGTGCTTTCAGTCACATTGATGGCAACATCAAGGCTGTTTTCCCCGTTGAACTTGATGTTCTCGAACATCAGGTTTCCAAGTCCTCCTTCCACTGCTCCGAGGGTGACTTTTCCCTTGAAGATGACATCCCCGTTTCCGGTCAGCCTCAAGTCAGCAGTCACGCCAAGAGGATCGGTAAGGACATATTCTCCGGCCTCAAGGATGATATTGGTCTTTCCTGCCAGGATTGCCGCCGTAAGCTCATCCGCAGTCTTTGCTGTGAAACTGCTTGCGGACGATCCGTTGTCCGTGTAAGGATTCCAGCGAGGGTCACCGACACGGCAACTGATTGCAAGTGAATTTGTGAGGGTGTAGTCGCCGTTTACGGCATCTTTCACAGGGCTGTTTCCTGTCAGTTCGACACCGTTTCCTGCTGTACCGATCTCTCTGGTTATCATTCCGGAGAAGAAGTTGGTCTGGTCGATGTTCCAATAGAAGTTGTTCGACATCGACGGAACAGTCACTCCGCTTGACTTCGCAAAAATCACATTCTTGCCTTCTGCAATCTCGTTCAGCCAGAGGTTGTCGTTGAGTGTGAAGTCCATCGGAGTGTTGCGGACATAGATGACTCCATTGCCGTTTGCAGTGACATTCAGCCCGTCGAAAGTGTTCTTGTTTATGTTCACTACAGGGCAGGTAACCGCTGAATCCATTCGGATGAAGTCGCGTCCGCCGGTGAATGTGGACTCGGTTATCTTCAGGGATTCGAAAGAACCTTTCCTGAAGTCGATCACGCCTTGGCCTGTTCCCCACTCGCTGGTCATTACACCCTTTACGGTGATTGCCTTTGTGACTGTTCCTGCATAGTTGGCGTAAATCAGAGACTTGTTGAAGCCGATCAGGTCAAGGTTCTCAAGAGTGAGGTTGCCCATCTGGAATGCATCCGGGAATGTCACAAAGTTGCCCTTGCCGGCGGCAGAGTCGTCGAAGGTGAGGTTACTTATTGTGATGTCTCCGGAAATCTCTCCTGCCTCGAATGTGAACACACCCTTGACGATGACATTCTTACTCTCGCCTGTGATGACAACAGGGTAGTTCAGGGAGAGATTATCCGGCAGAGTGTACGGTGAGCCTGACTCCATCAGCATAATCTCCGCCTTCTGGGCTCCGAGTGCTGCAGTGAGCTCATCGACACTTGTGACGCTGAATGCCTGAGGACCTTCGCTTCCGCCTGAGGACTGAACAGAGAACACAGCCACTCCTGCCTCTGACATTGTGTTGTAGATGTCATCTTTTGCAGGGTTTGCATAGACATTCACCTTGTAACTGCCTGGGTCGAGCATTCCGACCATAGTTGAAGGGACTGTGAAGCGAGGCTGTTCGCCTTCCTGGGTCTCGTCAGCATCGTAGGTCTGTCCGTTGAACACAATCGAATAACTTCCGGCATTTGCCACAGGCTCCCAGGTCACAACGATTTCCGTTGCATTCCCTGATGTGATTTTGTCAGGTGTGGCTTTAGGCTCAGGAGTAGGGAGGGCTGTGTTGACCTCGCTCAAATCTGTGCTCCAAGCCAGTTGCTCCAATGAAATAGGTCCTGAAGGATAGATATAGACAAGGCTTTCCTCAGTGATGTCCTTGAACAGGATCTTCTGTGCCTTGTTCATGTCTGCAAGTGCTGAGGCTCCTCCCTTGACGCTGATTGAAGTGCCGCTGAGAGGTCCTACACCGACAACGAAATGGTTGCCCTTTCCTGCCTCGTCAACAGGCTTGATGAGAAGGGAACCCGGCTCTGAAACCTGGAATGCGAGGTATCCGTCGGTCGGAACGCCCTTCCTTGTGGTGACCGCAGCCGCCGTGAATCCGAGGACTCCGTCAACGAGGGTGATCTTGTTGTCAGTCACACCGAAATAAAGGTAGTCGCGCACCTTGGTCTTTGTGAAGTCGGATGAGAAATAGACCGCATTGTTGAAGTCCCAGGTGTGGTTGCCTGTGATGGTAGTCATAGTCAGGTCTTCCGGAGCCTCCACATATTCAACCCACCATTTTGACGCGCCGATTCCCTGTCCTGCAATGTCGCTTGTCCCGAGGATGTTGAACTTGCCGGCCTTTGAGTTGAAGCAAGGGTCCTCAGACAGGGTCTTGCCGCTTGCCTGAGAGAGTGTGAACCTTGTGAAGAATGTCTCCGGCACATTGAAGAACCAGTTGTCGGCGGCAGTAAGGTTGAGATTCTCACCGTCCAGATACTTTGCGTTGTCCCTTGTCAGAGTCGCCTTCTCGCCCATATTCAGGAAGAGGTTCTTCTTGAGGGTCATACTTGCCGGGGCAGCCTGTATTCCGATGATTCCTCCGTTGTTGGTGTTGTCAACGAAGCAGAGGTTCATAAGCGTGTTGTTCTCAAACCTGAGATTTCCGATGACAGGATTGGCATCGATGCGCAGGAATGTGCGGAAACCGTTGGTGATCGTGTTGTTGACGATGTCAAAGTTGTCGATTTTGGTCGCCTGGCGGATGTCAATTCCGTCGCCTCCGCCTGACCCGTCCGCATTGATGTCGTGGATGTAGCAGGACTCGAAACCGAAAGTGCCGATTTCAAGGGTCTTGCCCCACTCGTAGAAGAGACCTTTTGAGTAGAATGACATTTCGCAGTTGCGGAAGACGATGCTTGCCACTTTCACTCCGTCGGTTGTAGATCCTTCCTTGTGCTGGATGACAAAACCGCATTTGTTCTCGATACCGTTCAATGAGACACCCTCGATGTAGATGTCCTTGCCGTCGAATGTGTCAATGATGTTGAAGCATCCGTTGATGACAGGCAGCGAACCGTCTGCCGAGCCTTCGCCGTATATCTTGAATCCCATAGGGAGGTCAAGTCCTTTAGCGATGTCGGCGTCAGAACTTACGGAATATGGTGAACCTTCCATCTTGAGGAGGATGTTCGCACCGTCCTTTATCTGCTGGGCAAGGGCCTCGGAAGTGCTGACTGCTACAAGTCCTGAAGGGTCAGGCATTGTCCACGCGACAACCTCGCCCCTGTTCGCGCTTGAGAAATAGAGGATAAGGTCATATTCCGTTGATGGAGCAAGTCCTGTGACTGTTGCCTTGCCCGCTGCAATTTCATCTGCAGTCAGCTGGCGGACAGTCATTTCTTCCGCTCCCGGTGCACCGTATTCGATTCTGTCAACTTCAGGATCCGCTTTCCAGGTGAGGCTGATGCTTGTGGCATCCCTTCCTGCAAGTTCCATATAGAGGTTAGGCTTGACCGCGTAAGTCTTGATTGCCTTGCCGTAATCAGCCCATTTCGAGTCGTCCCTGAGCGGACTGTGTGCCTGCACACGGAACCAGTAGCTCTTGTCAACGTCAAGGGTGACTGTGAAAGGAATCTGATCCAACTCAAGGCTTTCGCTCAATTCGAGTTGGCTCATTGCTTCGTCGTTGTAGATCTCGAGAGTGTAGGTCTCGGCATCTTTCGCGACATCCCAGCCGAAGGTCACATTCTGGCCCTGGCTGATTTTCGCACTGAGGTTCATTGGCTGCAGACATCTGGAAAGGATGACATTGTCTATCTCCTCCAGAGGATTCGAGCAGGATGCGGCGGATCCGATTGCAAGGACGGCCGCTGTGAACGCCAGTATTTTGTTATATAGTTTCATATTCAATCTCTGTCGTTAATTGGAAAGGATTATTGCGCTGCATAGACATAGTCATTGACGATATGTCCCTGACTGTTGGATATGGTGGAATTGAAGATAGGCCAGAACATATATTGGTCAGGATTGTTTATGTAGATGTTTTCTATCTTCGATGCATAGAGGTCGGATTCCTTTGTGTCGTCATACTTCACATAGTTTGCTACCTGCTCCCAGTCGTCCCCTTCCGGAGTCATCTGCTCGTCTTTGCCCAGACCCCAGATCTGGATGGACTCCTCGTCATCGCCAAGCCTGTACCAGATGTTTCCGCTCAGATAGTTGAAGTTCCCTGTCTTGTCGCGGAGGGCGTAGAGGTTGGCTTTTTCAGCCTCCAGACTGCTGCTGAGCCTGTTCCATCTGATGAGGTCAGCCTTGCGGAGGAACTCGCCGCAGAATTCAAGAGCCCTCTCCTGGACGATGGCCTCGAAGAAGTCCTCTTTTGAAGATAATGAGTTCACATAGGTCTCAGCAACATCTTCATTACCCTTGAATGCCCTTGAACGGACTTCAAGCAGCCACTCCTTCGCGTCTGCATCCGGACCGTTGAGATAGTTCTCCAT
>JBJEJS010000320.1:0-1889 GCA_051878235.1 Candidatus Cryptobacteroides sp. | reverse complement strand
TCAACAAATCTAACATCAATATTGACAAAGAACTTGACGGGTTCTATGAACCCACCTTGTTTGATTTTTAACTTTTAACTACGTCCACAACTTTTAGTGGACAGCAATGACAAAAGGAATTAAATAATATCGTAAAAATTGCAACGATAATGGTAGGAGACATCTGTGTTAATCTTGGAGAATCACATTATTCCGTCTTTCGGAGACGACTTTGGACCTCTATGTTCATCCGAATATGGAACAGAAAAACGTTGTATTGCCAAGGCATTCAAATCCCTTGGCAAATGACGCGCGTGTGGAAGTGATAAAGGTGTTCCGCTTTTCCCAAAAGTGCTTTGAGTGTTTGCACTGAAAAAGAATCTTGTGTTGAAATATTGGTTCCGGATTGAGGCGGAGCAGCCTAAACCATTTTCAGGAAGTTTTCCAATTCGTCGATGGTGGAGGCGGAGCAGATGTAGTTGGAGATGGTGCCGCGGAGCATTGACTTGGCGCGGAGGTCTTCGAGCATCGCGAGGGTGGAGTTCCAGAAGCCGTTGATGTTGAACAGGATGATTGGTTTGGAGTGGTAGCCGATGGTGGCGGAGGCGGCTACCGAAAAGATCTCATCGAGGGTTCCGATTCCGCCCGGAAGGGCTATGAAGATGTCGCTCAGGTCCATCATCTTCTGTTTCCTTTCGCTCAGGTTTGCCACATCGATTCTTTCGGTGATGTAGTTGCTTGGCTTGATGTGCGTTTCCACGAGGGAGGGGACCACGCCGATTGTCCTGCCTCCGGCGGTGACACAGGCTTTTGAGACGCATTCCATAAGGCCCTGGTCACAGCCGCCGTACACGATTGTGTGGCCTTTGAGGGCGAGAAGTCTTCCGAGCTGTTCACTCTGGCGGAAATATTCCGGGTCGATGTTGTTGTTCGCTGAGCAGAAAATGCAGATGTTCATAGTGTTTGGATTTTTTCGGTGACAATGAGGCAGTTGAGGTCAAGGACCTTGAGGCCGAAGATGTGGATGCGGTCGGATTCTCCGACTCCGAGTTTTTTGCGGAGGGATGCGCTGTCAATGGGGAAGTTGCGTGCGGTCACTCCGGCGTTTGGTAATTCCTGGCGGACCGCCTTGACTGTGCGTTTGTCAAAAGGCAGCACCTTCAGAATCCTGAATGCGCGCAGCAGTGCTCCGCCGGACGGTCCGGCTCGAAATGACAGAGGACAATCTGATTCAGCCTCTCCCGGGAATGACAGAGGGTGTCCGTCAGACAGATAATAATGCGTTGAAACTCCGAGCTTGGCAATCCCGAAACGGCTGCACAGCAGTTTGAACGGGGCGGTCTTCATCAGTGCCTTGTCCGGCTCCAGCAGAATCATCCCCGCCTTCAGTTCGTATCTTTCCGGCGGCGTTTCTCCTCCGGGTTCCTCCAGAGTTTCAACGGCCGCCGTCCCCTCAGACCATCCCGTCCCCTCAGACCATCCCGTCCCCTCAGACCATCCCGTCCCCTCAAATCGTCCAGTCCCCGAATGCTTCTGCCCGGATTCCCCTCCGTCCGACACAACGATGTCCTTCACAAATGTCGCCTCAGCCTCTTCCTCCTCACTCCGCAGGAACTGGAAGACAGCCCCCGGTGTCCGGGCGGAAATGAGGCAGTCTCCGTCATATTCCCTGTCCATCAGAGCCACAATCTCCTTGCATTCCCCGTCGGCGGATATGGCGGAAATCTCCCTGCAGCACCTTCCGAGGCGGTTTGCCACCATCGTGATGTCGGCCATCGGCGAGAGTTTCACGGCGACGAACCTTGCCGCCTCAAGGAGGCTGTCCTTCAGGGAAAGTATGTCCGGCTTGCAGTCCTCAATCAGGAACACTTTCCGCTCCGCGCTGCGTCTTGCGGGGTCGAGATAGATAA
>JBJEJS010000319.1:0-1891 GCA_051878235.1 Candidatus Cryptobacteroides sp. | reverse complement strand
AACACGATAAAAGTATATAAAAGCATCAATGTGGCCGACAATCCTGAACTGAAGGCCAAGGTGGCGGACGGGTCGCTTTTCCTTTGGGAGTGCCCTCACTGCTCCCAGGTGAATCTTGCGAAATATGAGACATTGTACCACGACCCCGTCAAGAAACTGATGGTGTGGCTCCTGCCGGACGGGTCGGTTTCAGAGACACAGATGAAAGCCATTGAAAACCACACAAAGGCAATGGGAGACTACACCCTCAGGACTGTGGCCGATATGGGCAGCCTGATGGAGAAGGTCCTCATCCACGACGCAGGTCTCGACGATGTGGTGATTGAGATGTGCAAATATGTGACAAAGGTTGAGATGGCCTCAAAATCGGGGTCGGAAGCCGCTGCAGCAGCCCTTATGGACGCTCCGTTCCATTTCTACCGCCTTAATGGTGAAGACGGGGACAGGACCCTGACTTTTATGTACCCGTTTGAAGGCAAGATGATGAGGGTTGACATCGGCTACAATGTCTATGAGGACGGGGAGGGGATAATCTCACGCAATCCCCACATACGCCCTTCGGCAGGCTTCGCCAGAATCGATGCGGCGTGGCTTTCCGAAAGAATCAGATGACTTCCCCGCCGCTATCCCTGACAGGTGTATTTGAAACGGCGTATTTTCCTGGTGGCGGTCTTTTCAAAAGGCTCACGGACGACCTGGATGTCATTGACACGCGATGTCTTCTTGACATTCCTGTTGACGAAATCCATTATGGCCGCCTTGTACTCCTCGATTTTCCTGAAGAACTCCTCCTCGCCCTCACGGTCCCAGTCAAGGGCATCCTCATTGAAGTTCACAAGAGCCACCAGCCTTCCTCCACGGGAGACCACAAGGGACTCGTTCACAGGGGCGACACTGTTGATGACCTGCTCGATGTCCTCAGGATAGATGTTCTCCCCGCTCGGTCCTAAAATCATATTCGTACGCCTGCCCTTGATGTAGAACCTGCCCTTCCCATCCACAGAAGCCAGGTCGCCTGTCCTGAACCATCCGTCAGAAGTGAAGACCTCGGCGGTCTTCTCAGGCTCCTTGTAATAGCCGAGCATCACATTCGGACCCTTTGCCACTATCTCTCCCTCCCCTGTCTGCGGATTGACATTTATGAGTTTCATCTTCACATTCTCCACAGGAAGACCTATCGTCCCCGGAACACGGAGCCTCCCCACAGAATAACTCAGCAGAGGGGATGTCTCGGTAAGCCCGTAGCCGACCGCGTATGGGAATCCGGCCTTCAGCAGAAACCGCTCGACCTCTATGTCCAGTTTCGCCCCGCCAATCCCCAGAAAATCCACCTTCCCGCCGAATGTCTTCTTCAACTTCATCCCGACGATACGGCAGAGCAGCCAATCCATATGCTCTGACATCCAACTTAGAATCCGGCTGTTGCGTATTGTCGGCAGGACGCTGTTCCTGTAAATCTTCTCTATTATCAGCGGAACAATCAGGACGGTGGTCGGGCGGACCTCCTGCATCGCCTTCAGCAGGATGGACGGCACGGCAGGCTTGGAGAGATAATGCACGCTCGCACCCACAAGAAGCGGGTAGAGGGTGCCCACAGTAAGTTCCAGGGTGTGGGCCATAGGGCAGATTGACAGCCACCTGTCCTTCTGGTCCCTGTATTGCGTGCTGTAGCAGGACTGGACACAGGAGGTGAGGTTGCCGTGCGAAAGCATCACCCCTTTGGCGTGCCCTGTGGTCCCCGAGGTGTAGATTATGCAGGCGAGATCATCCGGGGAGGCTTTTTCTGAGGCGGATTCCCGGTCAGGCCGGGAATGACGGATTGATTCTGAAAGGGATGGATTCACGGAATGACGGATTGATTCTGATGGAGATGGATCTGGGGATGATTCCT
>JBJEJS010000318.1:0-9350 GCA_051878235.1 Candidatus Cryptobacteroides sp. | reverse complement strand
ACTAAGGTTGACTTCTACGGCTACTATCCTTACAGTGAGCCTTCTTCCATTAAGTCATACGCCCACGAGGTCGAGAAGGACCAGTCCAAAGGTGCAGAGAACGGTCTGATGGCCCATTACGAGGCATCTGACTTCCTGTGGGCAAAGACAGCGGATGTCACTCCGACCAATGCCAAGGTCGTGCTCAAATTCAAACATATCCTGTCTTCTGTCAGGGTCCGTTTTGCCCAGGGTGAAGGTTGGAATGATGCTGCGGAATATGCAGCGGCGACCAAGGAGGTACTTGTAACCAACACCATACGCAAGTCCACCATTGACCTGGCCACTGGTGCAGTCACTCCGGAAGGCGATGCCCCTCTCACAGGCATCATCCCTCTGAATGACAATGGTGATTTCAGGGCAATCGTCGTTCCTCAGACCGTCACAGCCGGAAAGACCGTGCTCACGATCAGCATTGACGGGGCTCCGCGTAATTTCGTCAGGGAAGTTGACACTGAATATCTTCCCGGCAAGATGACCACCTTTGATTTGACCGTCAGCAAGAAATCCACTACCGGTGAATATGAAATCGAACTTAATGGAGTCAGCGTAACGGCTTGGGAAGCAGACAATGTCTCCCACGGCGATGACGCAAGGGAGTATGTGGTAATACATAATACGATAGCGGGCGACCTTGAATACACTGTTACCGAGAGGTTGGAGATGGATCCCACCAAAATCAAGAACCTCAAACTGACGGGATCAATCAATTCGTCTGACTATTCTTTTATGAGAAGTAAGATGACCTCACTCCAGCGTTTGAATCTCAAAGAGGTTGAGAGCTTTATAGACGGTGTGTATTCCATTCCGGGCAGTGCATTTAGCGGCAAGACTACTCTCTCCAAATGTTTCCTTCCGGATAAACTTGAGAAAATAGGAGAAGGTGCATTTTATAACACATCTTTGACGGGAACTGTTATCCTTCCTGAAGGTCTCAAATATGTTTCCGGATTCAAGAACACTAAAATTACCAATGTCCATTTCCCTTCCAGTCTTGAAGAGATAGGAACGGAGGCTTTTTATGGTTGCAGTAGTCTTATGACTGAAATTTCTCTTCCTCAGTCGCTGAAAACAATCGGGAATAGTGCTTTTTACAACTCTGCAATCTCCGGGAATCTTGTTCTTCCGGATGACCTTGAATCAATAGGTGATTATGCGTTCTATGGCTGTTCGAGTTTGAGGGGCTCACTGACAATCCCGAGCGGTGTGACAGTGATAAGCGAATGGGCCTTTTACTACTGTGGATTTACTGGAACTCTGACTCTCCCTGCCGGGCTTGTGAAGATTAATAGTCATGCATTCTATGGAACATCTTTGAAAGGTGAACTCAATATACCTTCGGGTGTAACAACAATTGGTGATTACGCATTTAACCGTACCTTGTTCAACGGCAATCTTGTTTTGCCTTCGGATTTGATTTCACTTGGTACAGGCGTATTCGGCGGGTGCCAGAGACTCAGTGGAGTCGTTGAAATGCCGTCAAATATTATTTCCATACCGGGTAGTTTGTTCTATGGCTGCACCGGACTTGAGGGGATTGTGCTCCATAAGGATGTGGAAGTTATTGAAGCGTCCGCTTTCAGTGGGTGTTCCGGACTCAATTCCATAGTCTGCAAGGCGAAGAATCCTCCTGTAATAAACGCCAACAGTTTCAATGGGGTAGCCAAGGACAATTTCACAGTAGAGGTTCCTGAGGCTTCCGTGAATCTCTACAAAAATGCCTCCAACTGGAGTGAGTTCAAGCGTTTTGGCGCCTACCGGGAGTTCTCAATCAGCCGCAACCTCTTCAGGACGCTCAATGCAGCCCATTCCAAGGACTTTGTGCTCAGTGCTCCGGCAGGAGAGAACTGGTCGGTTGAGAGCAAACCGGACTGGGTGAAACTTTCCTCTGTCTCCGGCACGGGAAAATGTGAATTGTCCGTCAGCACTACTGAACTGGCTAAAGGTGCAGGTAACAGAAGTGGAGAGATTGTTTTTCTTCTTGACGACAAAGAATACCGAACTACAATGACCGTAGAGCAATACGACTATGAGTACGGGGACGGTGATTGCATTACTATGCAAGAGGCCGGAACTGGAAATGGAGTGAACATAGTGCTGCTTGCCGACTGCTTTGATGCCAAGGACATCAGCGAAGGAAAGTACCTTCAGGCAATCCAGGATGCCTATACCTACTTCTTTGACATCGAACCATATCTCACCTACAAGGATTACTTCAATGTCTATGGCGTCTTCGGAATGTCAGCTGACAGTGGTATGGGAACGGTAAACACCATTCGCGAGGCGCGTTTCGGCAGTCAGTACACCCTTAATGCGGGCGTGTCGCCTGACTTTGCCACGACCTTTGCGGCGGCCTGTGTTGCGCCTATTGATGACAATGTCGGCAAGACTCTCATCGTGATGGTCGAGAACAGTTCCGACTACAGCGGCCTGACCTATATGTGGGGAGACGGCTCCGCTGTCGCGGTTGTTCCAATGAGCACGGACCCGGCTCCTTATGATTTCAGAGGGCTTGTGCACCACGAGGCTGGCGGACACGGTTTCGGAAAACTTGCCGACGAGTACATCTATCACAATGCCTTTGTACAGTCCTGCGGCTGCAACTGCTGCGGTCACGTAAAGGAAATCAACGCAATGAAGTCCTGCGGATTCTATGAAAATATTTCCCTCAGCGGCAATCTGCGTGACGTGCCTTGGTCTCATCTGATTTTCGACCCGCAGTATTCCAACACAGTGGATGTATATGAGGGTGCTTTCTACCACAGCCGCGGTGTCTTCAGAAGCGAGCCTACCAGTTGTATGTACAACAACATCCCTTACTACAATGCCATCTCACGCGAGTCAATGGTCAAGAGGATAATGGATTACGCCGGTGAGAGCTACTCTTTTGAGTCTTTCAAGGCTTTGGACAAGGAGGCCCTGCCTTCAGTGTCCACAAAAGGCGCGGAAATCCTTTCCGGAGGGGACGGGAATTCCGGTTCACAGTCCGGTCAGATGCCTCCGAGGTATATGGGTGACAAGCCCTCATTCAAGAAAAGTGACTTCTAAATCGAAAAGCAATGAAACGCACAATCATAATTTCACTCGTCCTGGCCCTGACCCTAACTGCCTGCCAGGAACGCAACCTCCAACCGGAAGGACTACCCCGGGAGATGAAAATAGCGGTGCTGGCTCCAGGTGTCCACACGAAGGCTTCAGCAGAGTCCTTCGAGGAGGGCGACAGGGTCGGTCTCTTTGTGGCCGACTATATCGGAGACGCGACTCCGCTTCCCCTGCAGATTTCCGGCAACAGGGCCACAAATGTGGCTGCCGACTTTGACGGCGCAGCCTGGAATGTGGCAAAGACAATCTATTGGGGAGAAGGAAAGTCGGATGTCTATGCCTACTATCCTTATATTGAGAATATATCCGAAATAGACAACCAGGTTTTTGCGGTTGCTGAAGACCAGAACACTCTTCGTTCGGAGGAGGACCTTGGAGGCTACGAGGCTTCCGACCTGCTTTGGGCAAAGGCTGAGGGTGTCAACAGCGCGGGCGGGGCAGTAACACTTCCGATGAAACACCTTTTGAGCAAACTCACCCTGAGGATTGTGGCTGGAGAGGACTACATCGGTTCCCTGCCTTCCGATGCTTCCGTACTGCTGCACAACACTGTCACTGGAGCCAGAATTGACTTCGCCGGCGGCTCGGTCGTGAAGGACCCTTATTGCGGAGCAAAGTCTATCAATATGAGAAAACTCGGAATCCGGACTTTTGACGGAGTGGATGCTGTCGTGTTTGAGGCAATTGTGGTTCCTCAGATGCTGGAGACTTCAGTTCCGTTTCTGGAAATCAACTCAAAGAGCGTGTCCTATCTGATTGAGGACAGTTTCAACTTCCGCCCGGGCGTGGCATATACCTATACCGCCACGCTCAACACTTCCACCACAGCAATCAAGGTCGATATAGGCTGCGAAATCGAGGACTGGAACAATGCCGGAGGTTCCGGGTCCGGAGATTCCGGCGAAGGAGGTGAAGACAGCGGCGAAGGAGGAGAAGATGACGGTCGTGTTTATACTGATCTCTCAGCTGATGGAACTGCCAATTGCTACCTGATTTCGCAGGCTGGAGACTACAAGTTCAAAACGGTTCTCGGCAACACAGACGGGACAGTCGGCAATGTCAAGAGCGTTGAAGTACTATGGGAGTCCTTCGGTACGAATGTGATGCCTAATGTCGGGGATCTGATAACTTCCGTCTCATACAAGGACGGCTATGTCCGTTTCTCCACCCCTGAGACTTTTGCCAACGGGAATGCAGTCATTGCCGTGCGCAATTCCACGGGAACAATACTCTGGTCCTGGCACATCTGGTGCTCGGAAGAGGGCTGGCAGGAGCACATATACAACAACGACGCCGGCACTATGATGGACCGCAACCTCGGTGCCACCGCATCGGCTACGTGGAATTCCAAATCTCTTGGGCTTTGCTATCAGGGCGGTCGGAAAGATCCATTTCTTGGCAGTTCGTCCTATAGTTCCAGTGTACAGGCACTGTCAACTGGTACTTGGGAAGTAAGTTCATTAAAAATGACAAACGAATTGGCGATAGCAAATCCTACAACCTTTTTTCCGGCTATTCCAATAGTTTACCATTGTCAAACTGGCAGTCAAAGAAAACTGCATACGACCCTTGCCCTTACGGGTGGAGAGTTCCAGATGGAGGTGATAATGGAATATGGGCAACAGCGGGATTTGCTGGAGAAACTTCCTCAGACAGTGGATACGGAAGAAATTTCAACATCAGTTCTCCAGAAATAACCTATTATCCGTATACGGGTTATATAAGTCCGGAAAATGGAAAATTGACGTCAACAGGTTCTTCTGGCTACTTTTGGGCTGCTACTTCAAAAAGTGGTGAATTCAATTGCTTTTACTTTGGTAATGGAAGTTACTACCCAGCAGATGACCGCATAGGTGCATTCGGATATGCCGTCCGTTGCCAAAAAGAATAGCCAGACCCACTAAACATCAGCATAGAAAGTTGGCTGATAGACGACACCGAATACACAGGCGACGCAAAATAAAATATCCAAAGAAGAATTTGCAGAGTCATACTTTTCTTCATTCCCGCAGCAGTCAATCCATCCTTGCTGCGGGATTTTCGCAGAAATTCAGTAAATTCGCGGGCGAAGAGCCTAAAAACACACTTGATGAAGATTAGACATAAAAGAGAGTTTCTCTGGAGTGTTCTGGCGGTTGCGGCCGGGATGCTTTGTGCCGGATGTTCCAAAGGAACGGAGGATGCCGGGGAGAACGGTAATGGAAGCGGACAGGAAAACCGCCAGGATGGAGAGGAAGAACGGTTGGAAATCCGGCTTGCTCCGGGGTTTACCAAAGTGGCGGAAGACTGCTTTGAGGCCGGGGACAGAATCGGTGTCTTTATGACTTATGGCGATGGTGCCGAAACTTATCTTGACAATCAGGAATTCACGGCTGTTTATGCTGTCGGCACTCTTGAATGGAATGCTGAGACAAAACTCTGGTGGAAGAACGAGACCACTCCGGCTGATTTCTACTGTTACCATCCCTACACGCAGGATGCGACCGGATTCCAAATGCTGCAATGCCGTGTGATGGCGGACCAGAGCACTCACAAGGCATTTTCGGACAGTGACATTCTCTGGGGAGAGAATCTTCAGGTTGCGCCCACATCGGATTGTGTGGAACTGATGACCTCCCACCGCACGGGGCAGGTTGTCATTGAACTTGTTCCGGGGAAAGGGTACGACAGCGGCACACTCTCCGCATCTCTGGAAAGCATTGTCCTGAAAGGCGCGGTCTGCGGGGCTGTGCTTGATCTCAAGACGGGCTCTCTGACGGCATCCGGGAGCCCGGAAGATGTGACTCCGAATGCTGACGGGTTGATTTTCAAGGCTTTGGTGCCTCCGCAGAATATTGAAAATTTCGAAGTGAAGTTAACCGTGGCAGGAATTGAAAGAAGCCTGAAGACTTCGTTGGAAATCGCCTCTAACCACAGAAAGAGATGCACTCTTACAGTCAACAAACTTACCGAGGGTGTGAATGTGGGAATCGGAGGATGGGAGGACGATGATGAGGACTTTGGCGGTATTCTTAACTGATTATGAAAAAGGCTGTATATATTCTTTCCGCTTTTCTGATGTGTGCCTGCGCTAAGGAAATGTTTCCGGATTCTGAAAAGACCGGTGAGGCAGTTCCGATTGCCCTCAATGGCCAGATCAATCAGGAATACGTCACCCGTGCCGACCAGTACGGTTTTGCCGATGGGGATGTAATCGGGACCTACATAGTTGATTATGAGGATGGTTTGCCGGGGACCCTCCAACTCAAGGGCAACCGTGCAGACAATCTCTACTATACCTACAATGAGCCCGGCTTCCGTTGGGTGCCCGCGTATGATGTCTATTATAAGGATGACAAGACCCCGGTTGACATCTATGCCTATTATCCGGCTTCAGATCCCGAGTCTGTCTCAAGTTATGGTTTCGAAGTCGCTCTCAATCAGAGGGAGACCACTTCTTCAGGAGTGTCCGGCTATGAAAGCAGCGACTTCCTTTGGGCAAAGGCGGAAGGCAAGACTTCTGCTGACAGGATAGTCTGGCTGAACTTCACCCACAAGATGGCCGGAGTGAAAGTCACACTCGTCCAAGGCAGCGGTTTTGAAGAAGGGGAGTGGGATGCAACTGACAGGGACGTGCTCATCCGCAACACAGCAAGAGAGGCAAGAATCGACCTTTCCACAGGAGATGTTACAGCAAAAGGAGAAGCGGACTACAAGGGAATCATCCCGCAGTCAGAGAATGGCATCTTCCGTGCGGTGGTGGTCCCGCAGAGTGTAAAGGCGGGCGAGGTCCTGATGACGGCCACTGTAGGCGGATACTCATACGACCTTGTCAGACAGGCAGATATGACCTACACAGGAGGCCGGCAGCACAATTTCACCCTGACGGTCAACAAGCGTGACTCAGGGGGATATGAGTTTGAAATCTCCTCAGAGGGAATCTCCGATTGGGAGAATGACAAGTATTCCCACGAGGGTACCGCACGGGAGTATGTAATTGTGGATGTCAGCACCCCGGGCACAATAGACGCCGTCATATCTGCCAGTGGGAGACAGGTGAGCAAGGTCCGCAACTTGAAGGTCACAGGCCGAATCAACAAGAGGGATTTCGAGGTGATGAACAAGAAGATGGTCAGTCTCAGTGCATTGAATCTCAAGGAGGTTATTATTGTCGGGGATGACGGAGAAGAGTCTCTGAGAATTCCCACCGAGGCTTTCGCAGGCAAGTACAGCCTTACCTCCATCGTTCTTCCTGACAGGCTTCTATCAATCGGTTACAATGCTTTCTGCAACACCAACCTCACCGGCTCCCTGATAATACCGGAAGGGGTGGAACTGCTGGAAGAGTGCTGTTTCGCCGGATGCAAATCGCTCACCGGACAACTTTATCTTCCGTCAACTCTCAAATACATAGGAACGATGACTGACAAGTATGAAGGCAACGGGGTCTTCTACGGATGCGGTTTTGTCTGTCAGCTCAATCTTCCGGACTGTCTTGAAACCATCTGCTCCGGCGCATTCTCCAATTGCAGGAACATCTACGGTGAGATTCATATCCCGGAGACCGTCCAAGCGATAGGATATCGTGCATTTGCCTTTATGGATAATGTCACCGGCTCGTTGAAAATTCCTCAGAATGTCACCATCATTGCGGAGGATTGTTTCAACTCTTCAGGCTTCAACGGGGTTTTGATTCTGCACGACGGAATAGTGAATATAGAATGTTCTGCATTTGCCTCCACCAAATTGAAGGGAGAGCTTCATTTGCCGAAGAATATAGAGGTAATCAACAATGATGCATTCAGCGGCTGCGATTTCTCAGGTTCTTTGGTCATTCCGGGAAGTGTAAGCTACATTGGCAGCAGGGCATTTCAGAATAATTCCCGTCTCACCGGCACAGTAGTAATCCCTGAAGGCGTGCTGAGCATAGGAAGCCGTGCCTTTGCGAATTGCAGTATGTTGGAAGGGGTTATTTTCCCTGAAAGTCTTGAAAATATACTGAATACTGAAGGCGGTGCATTTGAGAATTGTTTCGGCTTGGGACGGATAGTTTGCAAAAGCAGAATCCCGCCGATGATTCAGGATAATTGTTTTGAAGGGGTGGCAAAGGACAATTTCGTGCTTGAGGTTCCACAAGGCTGTGAACAGCAGTATAGAACGGCGACGGGGTGGAATCTTTTCAAACGCATTGGCTCCAGCCGCAGGATTGCTGTGGACAGGGCTTGCCTGAGCGCACTGAATTCGGCTGTCACAAGAAACTTCACCTTATATGCGGAAGAAGACTGGAAGATGGAGTCGGCTCCGGACTGGGTGAGTCTGAACTCCATCGAGGGCAGTGGCAAGACGGAAATGGAACTGACTTTTGATGAGAAACCTCACGATGGGAAGAATCGTAATGGTGAAGTTGTCTTCAGTCTTGCCTCAGGTGATTACCAGACATCTGTGGAGCTTGTACAATACGATTGCGATAATGGAGAAGATGCTTGGGTACAGTTGCAGAAGGCCGTTGCGGGCAGTGGCATCAATGTGATTGTCCTATGCGACGGTTTCAGCGCGCTGGAAGTGAGTCTCGGCACGACTGCGAAAATCGCTTCCCAGGTAAGTGAAAGCCTTCTGGGAATTGCTCCCTTCTCCACTTTCCGTGACAGGTTCAATGTGTGGACTGCGGCATCGGTTTCCATTGACTCAGGAGTTAATTCCCTCAATGCCGTTGTCGATACGCGTTTCGGGTGTATGGCGGACGGGGCTTCGGTCACTGTCACAGACATTGATGGAATTTTGGATTATGCTGCGGGAGTGACCTCAGAGGATGGCCTTGCGCGGACATTAATCATAATTGTCCCGAACACAGACGATTACGATGGTTCTGTGGTGATGGATGACCGCTGTCTCGGTATTGCCTGCTGTCCGATGACGGAGTATGGCTATCCTATGGATTTCCGTGGAATGGTGCAGTACTGGGCGGGAGGACGTGCCTTCGGATGCCTTGCGGATGAATCTGTCCGGTATAATTCCATTTTCCCGTATTCGGAAGAATTGCAGAATGCCCATTCGGACGGTCGCTACAGAAATGTGTCTGCTTCCGGGAAAGTGGGAGATGCTCCCTGGAAAGATTTCATCCGGCATCCTTTGTACTCATCTTTTGTGGACTTGTATGAGGGGGCAATGGAATGTTCACGCGGTATTTACCGAAGCGAGCAGAACAGTTGTATGTGCACCAGAATCCCGTA
>JBJEJS010000317.1:0-1894 GCA_051878235.1 Candidatus Cryptobacteroides sp. | reverse complement strand
ATAACCTTTGCATACTCCTCCGAATATCCTGTTGCCGGTCCAGGTGAGGTTTTTCTTTGGTGTGTCAAGCACATTGACCGCAACGAATGTCTGGGCGTGGGAAATGATTGTGTTGCCATCGAACAGCACATTCTCCGGGCAGGAATCCTGTGTTGTCCTCTTGCCGTAGTTCACAATGATTGCATTCTTGCAGTCAACAAGGACATTGTTCCTGACGGTGGCGTTCTTGACTGTCCAATAACCGTTCAGGGCAGCCTCGGACTCCCCTTTCACAAAACAGATTCCCGCATTGTAACCTGCGCCTCCCGTCAGACCGAGCATAGCATTGTTCTCCACAATGTGCCCCTCTCCGATGATTCTGACGCCTCCCATATCAGCCTGACCGCTGCAAACAAAAATGTTAGAAGTTACAACACAATTGTTTCCGTGCCTGAGTGTCAATGTTCCTACACTGTCTTCAAAGAGATTGTCCTTGTAGGTGTTCGCACAGGACTTGTTTGAGATGATCTCAGCCCGTTCCCCGTGACAATTGTAGAACCAGTTGCCTTCGACAAGACATTTTGCATCGCTCATCGAATAGGTGCTCGTTCCGATGCGTATCGATTCCTGACCGTTGACCGCAGAGCCGCTGTCGTCGAAATGGGTGTAGGGCCTTGTGAACTTGTTGCGTAGAATCCTGTGCTCCGGAACAATCCCGTCCTCCATCCAGACCACGAGAAGGCAGCCCATATTCCTTTTGTCAAGGAATGTGCAGCAGGAGACCTCGTTGTGCTTTCCGTAGAGGGACACCCATTTGGAGTCCACCTGACTCACAGCGGAAGTGGACCCGTCAATCTTGCAGTTTGAGAAACGGCAATTCGAACTTCCCTTTGCGCAGGTCAGCACTGAATACTGTGACGATGTGTCAAGGCCGGTGAAACTGAAACCCTCCGCAGCGAGGTACTGTCCGTTGAGAGTCAGGGACGACTTGCCCTTGAAAATGACTTTTCCCGGTGTCCTTGCCTTGAGCAGAATCTCGCCTTCGGCACTTCCCTGCCCAGAGAATTTGGCTGAGACATTCTCATAAACTCCGTCTTCCCAGATGACGACATCGCCCGGTCTGATGTCCTTCAGTGCAGCAAGTTCGGTCGCGGAACGGACCACATACTCGTTGTGCGTATCCTGAGGCTCATCAGCGGACGGTCTGTCGGGCATTGTGCCTCCCGTATAGGAGAATGCCTCCTGGCAGCCCCCGCAAAGGAAGGCTGCCACAAGGCATACAATGTTCAATGTCATTCTCATTCGTTGATTACATTGGACCAGTAGAGGTCGAATTCCACATAGCCTTCACGGTCTGTATTGGCAAGACCGGTTGAAGCCACACCGCAGGTCACATCCTTGATGTACATATAGCCTATCTTGTGGATTTGTCCCAGGTCAGTAGGTTTTGCACCTGTGTTTAGGGAGTGGTCGTAAGTGAGGTATTCAATGCACATCACACTGCCTTTCACCCAAGTGGTTGAAGATTCTGAGGTACCGAATGCCGGAGCGGACGAACCTGCTTTCGGAGCATTCTCCCAGATGTCAGTCAGGGTCTCCGCTGTGATTGATGATTTGAGCGCCTCATCTGTGATGATGCTCATAAAGATCAAAGGAGAACCGTACAGGCCTGGAAGGGCAGTTCCGTTAATCCTGTGCGTCTTCAGCTGTGAAGCAGAATTGGCAGGGTTCTGGAAGGCAAGTTTGTGAGCGGAACTTGCTGTCAGGAAGAGATATGGGCTGACTCCGTAATAAGTGTCCTTTGCAGTTCCTGTCACGAGTTTGTTGGCGGCAGTCACAATCGGAGTGTTATTAACAACAGGCGCATCGACAGGACGGTCTTTCCATTCGGAAACGGAAATGACCTTGCCTTCGT
>JBJEJS010000316.1:0-9365 GCA_051878235.1 Candidatus Cryptobacteroides sp. | reverse complement strand
AGGTGACCACACTTGACCTCCAGAATCCGCCACGCACACAGGACGGGGCAATCGACTACTCACAGGACTTCTTCGGGAAGCAGACCAGCCTGACTGTCAGCGGACAGTTGGAGGGGGAACTCGGTGCGATGGCCCTCGGAGAGATATATACCTTCGGACCTACATTCCGCGCGGAGAACTCCAACACTCCGCGTCACCTTGCGGAGTTCTGGATGATAGAGCCTGAGATGGCCTTCTACGATGTCAAGGACAATATGGACATTGCGGAGGACTTCATCAAGTCGCTGGTGAGATACGCCCTTGAGAATTGTATGGACGATTTGAAGTTCCTGAACGATATGTTCGACAAGGAACTGATTGCAAGGCTTGAAAGCGTCGTCAACACGGAATTTGTCAGGCTTCCATATACCGAAGGAATCAAGATTCTTGAGGCATCGGGAGAGAAGTTTGAATTCCCTGTAAGTTGGGGAGTGGACCTGCAGAGCGAGCACGAAAGGTATCTGGTCGAGAAGCATTTCGGCAAACCTGTCATTATGACCGACTATCCGAAAGACATCAAGGCCTTCTATATGAAGCAGAACGAGGACGGGAAGACAGTGCGCGGAATGGATGTGCTTTTCCCTAAGATCGGGGAAATCATCGGAGGTTCCGAGAGGGAGTCGTCCCTTGAGAAACTTGAGGCAAGAATCAGCGAACTCGGGATGGGCAGGGAGTCACTTGAGTGGTATCTTGACACCCGCAGGTTCGGCTCAGCCCCGCACAGCGGCTTCGGACTGGGCTTTGAAAGGCTTCTGCTGTTCGTTACCGGAATGAGCAACATCAGGGATGTGATACCTTTCCCTCGTACTCCAAAGAATGCTGAATATTAATATTTGACTATATGCTGATTATCGGGATTGCAGGAGGTTCAGGCTCCGGAAAGACGACTGTTGTGAAAGCCATCACTGAACAGTTGAAGGAAAAAGTGGTGGTGATTCCCCAGGATTCCTATTACAAGGACTCAAGCCATCTGAGCGACGAGGAGAAGAAGGAGATGAACTTCGACCACCCCGACTCAATTGACTTTGAATTGCTGAACAGGCATCTGAAGATGTTGAGGGAAGGGAAAAGCATCGAGCAGCCGGTATATTCCTACATTACCTGCTCACGGTCGAAGACCGAGACAATCACGGTGAATCCCGCAGAGGTAATCATCATCGAAGGAATCCTTATTTTCACCTGCAAGAAACTCCGTGACCAGCTTGACATCAAGATTTTCGTGGATGCGGACGATGACGACAGGCTGATGAGGGTGATGGCAAGGGACATCCTTGAGAGGGGCAAGACGGTGGAGACCGTCATCGAGAGATACACAAAGACCGTCAAGCCTATGTTCCTCCAGTTCATCGAGCCGAGCAAGAGATATGCGGATGTCATCATCCCGCAGGGAGGGCACAACAAGGTCGCCATTGACATCCTTACGGCAACCATCGAGAAATCCCTTATGAACCAGGCCGAAAGACAGTGACTTTCAAGGATCTCATAAAACGGGTCAAGCCGGAGGACAAGGCCGGAATCTACATCACCGTGATATTCCATCTCACGGTGATTATTGTCTTGCTCGCTGTGCAGTTCACTTCGATGGTGCGCGGGGAGAATTCGTTCCTGCTGGACTTCTCCAGACAGGAGGAGATCGAGCAGCGGGCGAAGGAGGAGGAGTTCAAGGAGGACATCAGCAGGAAAATAGATGAGATGCTTGGCAGTGTGCCTGTGAGCCGGCAGGAGCAGGATGTCAGGAACATCGCCGTGGACCATTCCTCACAGACGCTCAAGGACGACAGGGGGACTGACGCGGAGAAACTTTATGAGGATGCCGAAAGGCTTCGCAGGGAATTGTCGGAAGGAAACCGCCAGGCCATAGAGGAGGACGCGAGGAATGAGGCTGTGGACCTTTCCCCGACGAAGAAGGAGGAGAAGGGCAAGGAATACAAGGGGCCTTCAGTCGTTTCATATTCACTTGACGGAAGAAAGGCGAGCCATCTTTCCATTCCCGCATACAGGTGTATGGGAAGCGGGGATGTGACGGTCATAATAGCCGTTGACCCTCAGGGGAATGTCCTCAACGCAAAGATACACGAGGAGATCTCCTCACAGGACAAATGCCTCAGGGATTTTGCAGTCAGGGCGGCGAGACTGTCAAAGTTCTCGAAATCGCCTACGGCACCGGCCAGGCAGAACGGGGAAATCGTTTACCGCTTCATTGCGCAGTAAGGGCGGCTTTGACTACATCATCTATGTCAAGATAATAACGGTAGAAAGCCTCATCACCGAGTTTGGAATATCTGCCGACAAGGGCGAGCAGTTGGGGCATAAGGTAACTTTCCGTCTGCTGCCATTCGCCAGGAGCAGGATTCAGGCCCTCGGCGGAAGTGAACTCACGGAACTGTCTGCCGAGATCAAGGGAGTTCAAATATCGCGTCAATTCGGAAAAATCATCAATCCCTGACAAAGTGCCGCTGTAACGGTCGAACATCTTCGACGCAAACCTCATCTGCATAGCCTTCTTGTTGCAGGCGATATAATAAGAAGTGGCTTTAGTGGTGTCCACTGGAACGAACACATCGGGAACAATCCCGCCTCCCCCATAGACAACCCTGCCAGAGACAGTATGGTACTCTACGCTTTTGTCAAGTTTGATGCTGTCGGCATCGGTCATTTCGCCGTGCGCATATCTCTCATAAATGTCGTAGGCATAATCCTTTGAGTATGGCTTCTGTATGCACCTCCCCGAAGGGGTGTGGAAACGGGAGACAGTCAGCCTTATGCCCGAGCCGTCAGTGAAGTTGATCGGCTCCTGCACGAGACCTTTCCCGAAGGAACGCCTTCCGACAACCGGTCCCCTGTCATTGTCCTGGATTGCACCCGCAAAAATCTCGCTTGAGGATGCCGAAGACTCGTTGATGAGGACCGTGACCCCGATATCCTGCAATTTTCCCCTGCCGTCCGCCTTGAATTCCTCGCGGGAACGGTGGAGGCCCTCCATATAGACTATCATCCTGTCCTTTGCAAGGAACTCGTTGCTCAGCAGAAGCGCCTGGTCGAGATACCCGCCGCTGTTGTCCCTGACATCGAAGATGAGCCTTTTCATTCCTGCGTCAAGAAGGGAGGAATAAGCCTTGACGAACTCAATGTAGGTGGTCCTGGAGAACTTGGTCAGGCGGACATATCCCGTAGTGTCGTTGACCATAAACGCCGCATCGATGCTGTTTACGGGAATCTTGTCCCTTGTTATGTCGAAAGGTATCTCGGCGGAATTCCTTTTAACGGTGATTTTGACCTTGGTGCCTGAAGGTCCCTTCATCAGCCTGACCATCGAATCCTGCGGGGTCTTCATTCCCGCGATGGTCTTCTCCCCCACCTTCAGGATACGGTCACCAGGCTGGAGGCCTGCCTTTTCGGAAGGGCCGCCCGGGATGACGCTGAGCACGATTGCGGTGTCATTCGGGACATTGAACTGGATGCCTATCCCCTCGAAATTTCCCGCCAGTTCGGTCTGGGACTCCTCCAACTGCACAGGAGGAAGATAGACGGAATGAGGATCCAGACAGGACAGGGCAGCCTCCACAGCGGCATCGGTCATCCCCTTCATATCAATGGTGTCCACATAATTCTTCTCGACCTCCTGCAATATGAGGTTCAGTTTGCGCCACCTGCCATAGTCGCCGTCAAACTCACGCTTGTCGGTGACCTTGACGACAACCAGAGTCGCAAGGACACCTATCACGACACCCAGAACGGATGTGATAACCGGATTCTCAAACCTTTTCATATCTACCTTATTCTCCCTTGTGACGGATCTCAGTCAACCTTCTCAACCGTGATGCCGGCCCTCCGCAGAAGATCGACCCCGTCTGTGAGACGGTATTCGTCACGATACACCAGTCTCCTTATCCCCGACTGGATTATAAGTTTGGCGCATTCGATGCAAGGGGCGGCAGTCACATAAAGGGTTGCCCCTTCGCTGCTGTTGCCTGACTTTGCCACCTTAGTGATGGCATTTGCCTCGGCGTGGAGCACATACGGTTTGGTGACCCCGTACTCATCCTCACAGACATTCTCGAAACCTGACGGAGTGCCGTTGTAGCCGTCGGAGATTATCATCCTGTCCTTCACGATCAGGGCACCTACCTGCCTACGGCGGCAATATGAGTTCTTCGCCCAGATTGCCGCCATTTCCATATAACTTGCATCGAATTTTTCCATATTAACTAACTCCTCTGATACAGGTATCGTTTGATGCTGCGTTTCGGAGTCCTCTCGAAATCCTCCGGCATCACCTCGATCTTCTTGATTCTCGCATAATTCGGAAGTTCCTTGTTCAGTTCGGCGAGAGAGTCATTGAAATATTTCTCTATACCCTCCTTGCCAAATCCGTCAACCTCCGCCTGATGGAAATCAGGGTATATGAGCGCGGTGAGGGAGCCTTCATCCTCAATTACAAGCGAATCGACGACATAAGGCATATTGTTCACGACGCACTCGATCTCCTCAGGATATATGTTCTGTCCCGAAGGCCCGAGAATCATACATTTCGAGCGTCCCCTGAGGAAGAGATAACCGTCGGCATCGAGAACTCCCATATCCCCTGTACGGAACCATCCGTCCTCCGTGAACACTGATGAGGTCGCATCCTCGTTCTTGTAATATCCGAGGAATACATTCGCTCCCCTGACAAGCACCTCTCCCGGAACATTCTCAGGGTCGTCCGAGTCGATCTTTATCTCCATATTCGGAGCGACCTTCCCACAGGAGTAAAGTTTTATTGTCTTCCAGTCGTCGTATGCGATGATAGGGGCACATTCAGTCATACCGTAGCCTACGGTGTAAGGGAAGGCGATCTTCTTGAAGAATGTCTCGACCTCCTTGTTGAATGCAGCTCCGCCGATGATGACCTCCGCAAAACGCCCTCCGAAAGCATTGACCAGTTCGGTGCATATCTTCTTCTGGATTGTCTGGTTGATGACAGGGATCTTCATCATGATTTTTATGCCCTCCTTCTCAAGAATCGGCTTCAACTTGCTCTTGTAAACCTTTTCGATGATGAGAGGCACCGCCACAACGATATGAGGCTTGATTTCCGAAAGGGCCTGCATAATTATCTTAGGGCTCGGGACCCTCGTCAGGAAATGCACGTGGGCACCGACAGACAATTCGTAAAGGAGTTCGAACATCATACCGTACATATGTGCGGAAGGAAGCATTGCGACAACGCTGGACTCGTTATTGAGGGACGGGACCGCCTGCTTCGCGAATTCTATATTTGAATATATCGCTCTGTAAGGGATCATCACACCCTTTGAGAATCCTGAAGTTCCTGAAGTATAGTTGATCAGGGCAAGTTCATCCGCAGAATCCTCGTAATAGTCCATACTCTCAGGAGTGAAGTTCATCGGATATTTCTTTCCGAAAAGTTCGTTCAGATGCTCCCTGACCTCCTTTATGGCGTCGGTCCTGTAATAGAGCAGCTGGAAATTGTTTATCTGGACGACCGCCTGAAGATTCGGCATCTCGTTCTCGGTCAGACCTTCCCAGACCACATCATCGACAAAGAGGATCTTCGCCTCGGAGTGGTTCACGAGATGGTGCACATTGCCCGCCTTGAATTCGTGGAGGATAGGCACAGGGACAGCCCCGTAGGTCATCACCGAAAGGAAGGACACTCCCCAGTTCGCCTGGTTGCGGGAGCAGATAGCCACCTTGTCCCCTTTCTCGAGACCGCAGTGTTCATACATTATGTGCAACTTGGCGATGCGTCTTGCGACATCACGATAATGCAGGGTGACACCCTGATAATTAGAGAGAGCCGGGCGGTCCCAATAGTTCCGCAGGGTGTTCTCAAAAATTTTGTTTACAGATTTGAATTCCATAATATTTTGTTCAGGTTTTAGTTCTTGTTCAGTTTGAGGATATGCTTCCTTCCGTCGTACCCTGTGAGTTCAACTCCTGAATCGACAGGTGTCACAGGAGAGTCGGGACGGATTTTCACATTGTTTCCCAATGAGTACGGTTCGCCTCCATAGAACGGGAAGACAAGGGTCTGGAGGGATGTCCGCACAACCCAGAATGTCTTTCCCACCGCAGAAATCCTCTCAGGAAGATTCATTATGGTCTCCTGCTGTACCGTTATGCCTTTCCAATCCTTTGGCTTCACTCCCTGGAGGTTATACATATCTATGGTGTTGTCCTTATGAAGCACAAGTATGTTGTATTTCTTGGCCCCGCTGAAATCATAGACATCAGGACCGAGAAGTATCTCCTTTCCGAGGTCCACAGGGAAAGGCTTCACGAAACGCCCGAGGCGGTCAATGATATAGATTTTCGAGCCTGATGCGAAAAGGAACTGGATTTTTCCGTTTGCGTAATAATCCACATTGCACACCCGTCCGCAGATAGGGGTCTGGAACGGGGCAGCCCAAAGTCCCTTGCCGTTCTCGTCGTTCAGGCAGAGATACATATTCTTCTGCTGGTAGAAAGTGTTGGTCTTGCCTGTTCCCACATTCTTCACCTTGAAAGGTCCCGCAGGAACTTCCACAACGACATCGCGTCCGAATTCTGGAGCCTTTACCTTGATGTCGGAAACCCTGTCGGAGACTATCGAGACGGACTCCCTGCCGTTCTTTGCGGATGTGAGTTTGAGCATCAAAGGACAGAATGTCGCCGTTGAGATCTGCTCACGGACAAGGGCAGCCGTTTCCGGCCTGAATATCTCATCCGCAAGCGCGGGATTGTCCGACAGGCAAAGATATGCAACCGCATCGACAGACCGGAGGTCGGACATTCCGGAAACGGATGATCCCGAGATATAGGATTTCAGGGTCGTGTCAGGAATCTTCCTTTTGGCATATCCTTCCACCACATCCTCGTTTCCCACAACAATCCATCCAGACAGGAATGTGCAGGACACCCCCTGCTTTTTGGAAAACAGGGATCCATATAGGGCGGCGGCATAGTCAAAGAAAGGAAATTCCGACACGGAAGGCTCATCCTTTCCCAAATTGACGATGTCCGAAGACGGGCCGAAAATCATTTTAGGGTCAGGGTTGCCAGGCCTTATCAGAAGTACAGTGTCAAGTTTGCCTCCGAAATAGAATTTCGCTGTCGCCACTTCCTTGATGTCAAGGGTTTCAGCCCACACCGACGGGCGCACCTTGCTTCTTTTTCCGAGCGAGTCAAGGAGATAGGCATATTTCTGCCTCCTGCCCTTGGCATCGGCGAAACGTGCGGCGGCATCGTTGAATGTCTTAACATCCGAAATGGGACAGGATATGAAACTGACGGTATATGAAGGCAATATTTCCAATATCTTTGACTCCGACGGCGCGTCGCTGCGCAACACGTTCATATATAAGTCATAAGCGTCTCCTCCTGAAAGAAGTCCGCTGACCTCGAACCTCGCGTCGGAAGAATTCGGGATGGACATACGGCACCAGTCGGACATCGTCTTCAGGAATTCGGAATTCCTGCTGTATTCCCTCTTGCAGAAGGATGACATCACCTTAGGGACGGAAGAATTCGGGAAGAACAGGGTGCATCCGCTCAAACGGTCCTGGGACACCGTCTGGCAGAACTCGTCCTTGTCAAGGACGGAAATGCCGCGGGAGATATGCCTTTCTGAAGATTTAAGGATGATGTCGGAAGGAGACACAAGCAGGATGTTCCTCGAAGCCAGGGCGGATTTCCCGTCCGCAAGACGGGAGCAGTCAAGGCTTCTGAAAGACATCCCTGAGTCTGAGACCAGATTCGTGAGGGCCTGGAAGTTCTCCGCGAAAGGGCCTGAACGGGACACATCCACGACAAGCAGCGGGACAAGACCTCCGTCATAATGGAATGACAGCACAGCCTCAGATGAATTGAGATTCGGCATCTCCTTGCCGTCTGCGGCGGAGGCCGCAAGAAGGAACTCCCTCAATTTCTTTGCGGTGAAGCACGATGCCACTGAAGTCGGGTCAGACAGCAGATGGGAAAGATTGTCAAAACGGTCCGAATGCAGGAGAAGCAGGGCATCCGTCGGGACGGCCTGGAACAGCCTGTAGTCGCCATCCGAGACAGACAGCCCGTCCGAGTCCTCAGAGACTCCTGAATAAAGGGCACACACGGCGACACCCACTCCAACACACATTACTGCAATGATGGAGACAAGGACAATCAGAGTCTTTCTGTTCATCCGCGATTATTTAGTTCTGACAGCGACAGCCTCAATCTCGACTTTCACGCCAAGAGGAAGGGCAGCCACCTGATAGCAGGCCCTTGCAGGCTGGTTCTCCGTGAAAAACTCCGCATAAACCCCGTTCATTGCCTTGAAGTCCGCGATGTCCGCCAGAAGGACCGTCGTCTTCACGACATCACCATAGTCCAGACCTGCCGCACGGAGAATCGCGCCGACATTCTTCAGGGACTGGGTCGTCTGTGCCTCGATGCCTTCAGGAATGGTCCCGTCAGCAGGAACAACAGGAATCTGTCCTGACACATATACAGTCGAAGCCGCCTCAACGGCCTGCGAATAAGGACCCACAGCCTTAGGGGCGTCCGAAGTTGAGATTATCTTTTTCATTGTTATACAATTTTACGCAAAATCGGGGTAAAGATAATGATAAAAAATCAATTGTCCCGACTTTTTCAGGCAAAAGACACATCAGAAAAGGTCTTTGAGGACAGAGAAAGGGTTTTCACCGCCCTCTTTGACGGAATCTTCCGCCGAAGGACCAGCCTTCACCGAGTCCTCGCCGGACAACCGTGAAACAGTCTCCCTGTCACATTCCCCCTCCTTGTGGACACATTGAATCGGAAGGGAAAGACACGCATAGTCATAAACAGCCTGCGAGAGGTCATACTCCGATTCCGAGGCGGACACCGGGACCAGTTCCCTTCCGTCTTCGGAAGTCCCGTCCGAAGGATCCTCCGCAGCACGGGCATCACAGCACAGACGCAGGCCGAAAGACGGAGACACCTCCATCGCCACAGGAGCGAGGCACCTGTCGCAACTGACGGTCAGAGTGCCTTCGACATCGCAGTCCACGCACACATCCCGCCCGTCCTTCTGCACCGATGCCCTGACGGACAGGTCGGCTCCGAGGATTTCCATATTTCCGAAAGAGGCGAAGAACTCCTTGCCTATCCTCCATTCAAAAACGGCAGCGCCTTGTGTAAGGCCTGCCGTCGGTATCATCATATTTTCCATATTTTGTAGTCCCGAGCAGAATCGAACTGCTATCTAAAGTTTAGGAAACTTCTATTCTATCCGTTGAACTACGGGACCATAGGCTTGCTTATTCCGCCTTCTTCTCGATGATCTGTCTTCCCCTATAATATCCGCACTCAGGACAAAC
>JBJEJS010000315.1:0-1899 GCA_051878235.1 Candidatus Cryptobacteroides sp. | reverse complement strand
GGAAATACGCCATCCGAATGAGCCTGAAGGGAAGTAGCCCCATTTCTGTCCGGCAGGGAAGCGTGAGTTTCCGTCACCCCTTCCGCTGAGTTCCACAAGATAACGGCTCTTGTAATTGTAGGCAACCCTGTAGAACACGCCCACAAGGCCGGAGTTGTAGGAGCCGTTGTCCTTGATTTCAAAATTCTCCCCGTCAACAAGGCTGAAGTTCGGCATACTTGAATCGATCATTCCCTGGCGTGAGGTGTATTTGGAAACATATCGGAGGTCCTCAATGTTCCATCCTGCCATAATGGAAAGATTGTTGTTCGGGCCGAGGTTCGGGGTGTAGGTGAGGGTTGCGTCACCTGTCATCCTCTGCTGGCTGTTGTCCGTCTCGGTGTACATCGAGTCGCCAGGACGCTGTGAGGATATGCCAGGAGCGGTATAATAGGTGTGCTGAGAGATTGAGCGCACAATCTTGCTCGCGCGGTTGTAGTAAGCGAAACTTGCCTTTGCGGTGAGCACATTCTTAATGATGTCGATTGTCGCGGTAGTCTTGTTGGTCACGGTGAACTTGGTGTCCTTTCTCCAGGAGTCGCCCTCCACAAAACCGGCATAACCGGAATACACGGCGGCATTTGTCCAGGTGCCGTCCGGGTTGTAAGGAAGAGTCATCGGATAAGCCTGGTGAGCCAGCATTCGGATAGGATTGTAGTTGTTTATGCTGACTCCTGTGTGGTTGGTCGGCTGGTGGGACTTGAAATAGGTGATTTCAGTCTTGTTCTCCACACGGAACCAAGGGCGGATGTTCACGGAGCCCTTTGCGGAAATGTTGTAGGTGCGGTATTTGTCGTTCCCGACCTTGTAGATTCCGTCCTGGTCGAAGATTCGTCCGGAAACATAATAAGTGGCTATGTCGTTTCCTCCGGAGACATTTATGTTGTGCTGGTGGCTGATTGTCCAGTCCTTGTAGAAAAGGCTGTACCAGTCGGTGTTTCCGAAATATTCATAATTGCCCTGGGTGTTGATGCGGACTGCGTCAAGAGTCGGGTCATTGTGCCTGCGTTCAAGTTCCGCGTACCACTCGCGGGAGAAAGCGAACGAGTTGTTGATTGATGTCGGGTCAACCAGTCGGCAATTGTTGTAGGCCTCGAGGAAATCAGTGGTCCACTGGTAACCGTCAGTGACGAACTGGGGCTTGACAGTTCTCTGTGAGAAGTTGACAGTTCCGTTGTAGGTGATTTTGGCAGAGCCTTTCTGAGGGCTCTTGGTGGTGAGGAGGATGACACCGAAGGTTCCTCTCGCACCATAGACCGCTGTGGATGAAGCATCCTTGAGGACGGTCACAGACTCGATGTCCTCAGGGTTGACAGAGTTCATATCACCTTCCACACCGTCGATGAGCACGAGCGCGGATCCGCCCGCACCGATGGAAGTCTCGTTTCCACGGATTCTGACGGTTGCGTTACGGCTCGGTTTTCCGTCGGTGAAAGTGAGGGTCAGACCCGGGACATTTCCCTGGAGGGCGCGGGACATATTCATCGCCGAACCGGTCCTGTCCTGGATGTCGTCAGTCTTGAGGACCTCAACGGAGCCGACGATGTCACGGCGTTTCTGCACACCGTAACCGACGACGACCGACTCCTCAAGGGAAGTCCTGTCTTCCTGGAGGGTCACATTGAGAGTCTTTCCATTGACTGTGAGTGTCTGAGATTTGAAGCCCATAAAAGAAAATTCAAGTGGCTTGCCTGCCGAGACGGAGATGGTGTATTTTCCGTCCATATCGGTGATTGTGCCGATTGAGGTGCCCGGAACGGAGACGTATGCTCCTGCCACAGGTTCACCGGAAGCATCAACGACCTGTCCTGAGACTGTGCCCTTGTCCTGGGCTGAGGCAGACAAGCCGGATGCTAACAG
>JBJEJS010000314.1:0-1909 GCA_051878235.1 Candidatus Cryptobacteroides sp. | reverse complement strand
TCTAAAGAAATCCGTAGACTTTCTTTTTATCTCACCTCAGACACACTTTTTGGAATAGTATCATTTACAAGGGAAGATATGCAAATACTACTGATATAATTTACTCCTGGGACGGGAAACATCTGTATAAGGGAAGATATACCAATACTACAGATATCATCTATACTTGGGATGGAAAGCATTTGTATAAAGGCCGATATGCAAATAGCGCAGACATACTATACACGTGGGACGGAAAGCACATATATCGGGGAAGATATACAAATAGCGCAGATATCATATATACCTGGGACGGAAAGCATATTTACAAAGGCCAATATACAAACTCGACAAACATTATATATACCTTTGATGGTCATTATCTGTATTATGGCAGATATACAAATACAACAAATATAATACTCGGATTTGACGCACCTGTACCTGTTATTGTGATGATATTGTGTGCCTGAAGAGCCTGGCGGACATCAGGACAAAGCATAGCATTCTCTTTCCCTGATTTTGAAGGCTACCTGATGAAGAGGAATATTAGTGTCCCTGAAAGGTTAAATAATTAAATGTCAGCGCGATGAACAATGGAATATGTTTGTCGCGCTGGCGTTTTATGATTTTTGGTGATGCGGTTTGTTTGGGGACGGCAGCCCTTGTCCCGCTTGTGGAATCATCCCGATTTCAGTATATTTGCCAGGATCAATCAGATTACGATATGGATTGCGGAAATGACGGCTATATATACTCGGATGCGGAGGCGCTTTTCTCTGTCGGGAAGCGGTTTCTTGACGGGGACTGCCTTGAAAAGGATCCTGTCAGGGCGAGGGACCTTCTTTCACGGGCCGCTTCTCTGGGACATCAGAGGGCTCAGGAACTGCTCCGTACTATGGATGAGGTCAAGAACGGGGATTCTTCTGATTCCGGAGTTTGGGATGATATGGTATCAGGAAAAGTGTATGATGCGTCCCATCCCTCCCTGCTTCAGAAGTTGAATGTCACCAAGGACAGGATATGGGAATACAACAGACTGAGGCCTTCGATGCTCAAGGAGAGGAGCGACATTCTTAAAGGGCTTCTTGGAAGGTGCGACGAGGACACCTTCATAAACCAGCCTTTCTATTGCGACTACGGGTGCAACATCAGGGTCGGCAGAAGGTTCTTTGCGAACTTCAATTTCACTGTCCTTGATGAGGCTCCTGTCACTATTGGTGACGATTGCTTCATCGGACCCGGTGTAAGCATCTACACGGCCTGCCACAGCACAGATCCTGTGGAGAGGAACTCCCGCAGGGAGTGGGCCCGACCTGTCACCATCGGGAACAATGTGTGGATAGGAGGCTCGGTCGTCATCCTTCCGGGTGTGACAATCGGAAGCAATGTGACCATAGGAGCCGGAAGTGTCGTCGTGAAGGACATCCCTGACGGTTGCGTTGCCGTGGGCAATCCCTGCAAGGTCGTGAAATATCTCGATAATCAAATGAAATAAATAATGGAAAGACTGATAATCATCGACTCCTGTATGAGGGATGAGTCAAGGACTAAGGTGATACTGGACGCGGCCCGGGAAGTGCTTTCATCACGATATGAAATAGAGACCATAGATGTCAATGCGCTGGCCCTTCCGCCGGTAACCCCGGAGATTCTGAAGGAAAGGACAGCCGGAAGGGTGCCTGAAGATACGGTTGCCCTTGCAATGAAGATTGCCTCCGCCGACAGGCTTGTCATCGCGGCCCCTTTCTGGGATATGAGTTTCCCTTCTGTCCTCAAAGCCTTCTTCGAAAATATGTCTCTTTATAATGTGACCTTCTCGGACGACGGCACTACCTGCACAGGTCTCTGCAAGTGCAGTAAAGTCCTGTATATAACCACCCGGGGCATGGACATCCCTACCGGAGACTGCCGTGACCAGGGAAGTTCA
>JBJEJS010000313.1:0-1914 GCA_051878235.1 Candidatus Cryptobacteroides sp. | reverse complement strand
AGGAGCCCCTCATACTAACCACATAATTAATAACACTAAAACTAATAACCAATAAGTTGTGATTGTTACTGATGAACTCTCGAACAACTCGAATGCAAAGGTAATGCTTTTTTCTTAATCTGCAAATTATTTTCTGAATTTTTTCAAATTTTTTCAAAAAAGAGTCATATTTGCGGCTCTGACAGGCAAAATTGATGGGAAACTGGAGCGCGATGGCAGACAGGATGACGAAAGAACAACGCCACAAATGTATGGCAAGCATCAGAAGCAAGGACACCAATCCGGAATTGGCTGTCAGGAGGGCCTTGCACGCCAGAGGCTTCAGATTCAGGCTTCACGCACGGATGCTTCCGGGGTCTCCCGACATCGTCCTGCCCAAATGGCATACGGTCATTCAGGTCAACGGATGTTTCTGGCACGGCCACAACGGCTGTGTGCACAGCCGCATTCCGCAGACGAACAGTGAGTTCTGGCGTTCGAAGATTGAGAGGAACCGCAGGCGGGACGAAATAACCTATGCCCACCTCACCGCATTGGGCTGGCGGGTGATTACAGTCTGGGAATGTTCGCTGAAAGGTGACAGGCAGGCGTTTTTTGACGGCCTTGAAAATGAAATACGCAGAAATGCCGCCGATTTCGACCGTGAGGCAAGTTGGAGAAGAAAGAGCCGTGAAGAGTATAGGAGGGCTCGGGAAGAGATGCTTCTCAGACAGAAGAAACTCGAGGCGGAGGTGGATGCGCTATATCCCATATCTCCCAAAATCAGAAAACTCTCCCAGAAAGAGGATTATTGACACTTGTCGCACCCCTTGTCATCTTGTGTTCCTGAGTGTCAGGACAGTTATTTCAGGATCGGTGCCTATGCGTGCGGGAAAGATGGTCTCGCCAAGTCCGATGTTGACATAGAGGTATTTCCCGTCCTGCTCGTATAATCCCCGATATTGGCGGAAAAAATATTTGCTCGGACACCAGCCGAAAAAGGACATCTGTATCGCGTGGGTATGCCCGCTGAGTGTCAGAGGAATGTCATTGTCAAGCACTTGAGCCTCCCAATGTGTCGGGTCGTGGCTGAGCAGGACCTTGAACAATCCGTCCGTTCCGGAAACCGCCCTGTCAAGGTCGCCCCTCGAAACGAATTTTGAGAATGTAGATGTGTTCTCGACCCCGACAACGGCAATGGAATCAGTTCCTCTGGAAATGACACGGTGTTCATTCAGAAGAAGTTCCCATCCGATTTCCCGTTCGGCTTCCACCAGTTTCCGCACGGAACTGTCCCTGGCTTCAGAATTCAGGAAAGTGCAGTAGTCGTGGTTTCCGAGCACGGAGAACACCCCGTCCGAAGCCTGAATGCGTCCAAGCAATGGCAGCAGCCCTTCCAACTCGTTTGGGGATATTGTGATCAGGTCGCCTGTGAATGCCACCATATCAGGATTTTGGGCATTGATCCGTTCAATAATCCTTTCCAATACTCTCTCCCTGTTTTCAAATGACCGCGCGTGTATATCTGAAATATGGACAATCCTATACCCCTCAAAAGATTTCGGAAGATTGTCGCAAGGTATATCCAATTCGTTGACTTGTATGCTGTTGCGTCCGATGAGTACACCGTATAGCATAAGGACAACCGGAAGAATCAGGGAAAGAAGCCCCCAGAGGAAACATTTTTTCATCCGTATGCCAAACCACGCGGAGACGGCCCACGAGACAGGGAGGTCGAGAAGGACGAGAACGGCCCAGCAGAGGAGAAGCACGCTGATGACGGCAATGGATTCAGAGTACATATAAAAATATTTTGAACTGCAAAGGTAAGATGATTTTCCAATTCCGTGTATATGGGCGGGTATATTATATTTTGTATATTTGGCTAATATTTATATTTTTGTGCGGAACATCTAAAAACCACATATTTATGAA
>JBJEJS010000312.1:0-9450 GCA_051878235.1 Candidatus Cryptobacteroides sp. | reverse complement strand
GAAGATGTCCGACGACTGGGGATATGAGGAATTGAATGTCCTTCCTGTGACGCGGTATTTGGTAGTAAGACGGTAGATGTTCAGGGCATCGGCAAGGTCATAGACGGCAACAAGTTCACGCGCCGCCTTGAGGTCCTCCTCTATGCGCCCTATGAACGCCGGGACATCGATGTACTCCGCAATCTCCTTGGAGAACTTGTCATAATAAGGAAGATATACGGAATAGTTGCCGTCCTCGTCCGCGATATTGTCCTGAGGGGCGGGAGCGAAATACTGGAGGATGATGAAATGGCACAATGCCCTGACAGCCATCGCCTCGCCATAGATGAGGCTCCTCTCCTTCTCCCCCTCGCTGAATTTCTCCGGACTGTCGTCGGCGATATGCCCTATTATGTTGTTGCAGTTCGCGATGATATTGTAGGCGGTTGTCCATATGCCGGAAATTATGCTCTTCGTACCGTCGGTGGTGTAGGTGTAATTCGCGATGTCCTTGTAGGTCAGGTTGTTCTTGTAGGCAAGGTCAACCTCGTGGGTGTGGGCAAGAGCCTCAGTCATACCGTAGGTGAGCTCACGTCCGAAAAGCGATGACGACGCCAGTTGGAGATAGACACCGTTCAGGGCGTTCCTGTAGCCGTCCCCCGTCTCGAAAAGGTCGTCCTCGTTGATGGTGTTGGCAGGCTGGATGTCAAGCCACTTGTTGCAGGATGCCAGGGTCAGCACCGCCGTCACTAAAACAAATATATATTTCTTCATATTCTTCATCTTTTAGAAACCTATCTGCACCGACAAGTTGAATGAACGGGAATAAGGATAACTCAATCCCCTCTCCTGCTTCACGGAAGACACGTGGAAAAGGTCGTTGGTTCCCAGTTCGATGCGCAGCATATTCATATGGGCTTTCTTCAGGTATTTGCGGTCAATGCTGTAACCGATTGTCAGTGAGGAGAAAGACAAGGCATTATACTTCTGCACGAAGCGGGAGGTAGGACGGGTGCTGGTCACTCCGTAGATTCCCGGCTCCATAGCCTTGAAACTTGCCACCTGACCCGGTGTGGTCCATCTGTCGGTGAGGACCCTCCTGTCCACATTGGACTGGTAGATGCTGACTCCTTCGACCTTTGTCGCAAGGGTCTGGTTGTAACGGTATCCCCCGGCCTCATAAAGGAAGGATGTATAGACCGTGAAGTTCTTCCATTGGAAGTTGAATCCGAAATATCCCTGCACCTTAGGGTCGGTCTCCCCGAGGACCTGCTGCTCCGAGGCCGTCCAGGTGTCGGTCAGTTTGCCGTCCTTGGTGAGGTAAATCTCCTGGCCCGTGGCAGGGTCGATTCCGAGGGACTTCATTCCCCAGATGGAGTTGAGGGACACTCCCTCCACATACTGGGTGAACGGCTTGGCGGCGTTCTCGTCCTTGTTGCCGTAGGAGGCCATCGTGTCCTGCACCCTCTTGTTGTACTCCTCAAGGCTCTCTGCGACCTTGCGCAGACGGTTCTTGTTGTGGGCGAGGGAGCCCTGGAGGGTGAGAATCATATCGCTTGTGCGTATTGCCTCCACGCGCATATTCAGCTCGACACCCTTGTTTGTGACCTCTCCGATGTTGTCCCTGAAACTGGTGAATCCGGTCGAACTCGGTATGGTCACGTCATTGATAAGGTCCTTGGTGAGTTTGCTGTAGTAACTGAACTTGGCATATATCCTGTTCTTCCACAGGCCCAGTTCGAATCCTGTGTCCAACTGGTCGGTGATTTCCCACCTGAGGTTCCTGTTTCCGAGCGACATTATAGTCACTCCGTAGCCCGTCTTGTACCATTCCTCTGTGTTCACCTGATAGGTGGTGAGGGCGGCGTATGCCGGGAAGTTGATCTTACCGGTGCGTCCGTAGGTCACCCTGAGGCGCAGGAGGGTCAGGGGAGTGCTCTTGAAAAAGGCGTAATTGTGTATGTTCAGACCTGCTCCGGCTGCCCAGAACGGGGCGAAGCGGTTGTCCTTTCCGAACGCGGAGTTCCCGTCGAAACGGCAGGATGCGTCAAGGAGATATATGTCCTTGTAACTGTAGTTCACTCCTGCAAGGAAACCTATGGTGCGGCTGGTGCTCTCTGAAGAGGTCGGCTTGCCGTTGAGTTCCTGGGCGTAGTTTATCGAGTCGAACTTTCCGGAAGGGAATCCGAAATATGTCGTGTTGATTGATTCGCTGGAGGAGTCGATGACATTGACACCCGCCTGGCCGTTGATGTTGTGGTTCCCGAAGGACTTGTTGTAGGACAGGTAGGCGTTCACATTCCAGGAGAGCCTGTCCCCGCTGGTCGTGTAGAGCGTTCCTGAAGAAGGGTTCGACAGGTCGAGAATCTGGGAGTTCTTCTTGGAGCGCGGGTCATAGAAGCGGTCGCTCGAGGAGATGCCCTTTGTGACACTGACCTGACCGCTCAGACGGAGTCCGTCGATGATGTACCAGTTGATTGACAGGTTGTTGATGAACTCCTGGCTGCGGCTTTTCTGGTAACTGTCAAGTCCCGCCTCGTAAAGAGGGTTGGCACGGACGCTTCCGGAATATATGCTCCAGCTGCGGAGCGTCTCAAGATAGTTCCCGTACTCGTCCAGATACTCGTCGTATGGCTGCGCCTTGGTGTAGTCCGAGAAGGACCCGTAAGGGGATTCCCTCGAATCGGTCTGGAGGAATGAGGTGTAGTTCTTGATTGACAACTGCTTGTAGACATACTGGAGATAGACTCCCGCTCCCATCCTGTCACGCTTCGAGCCCTTCATCACACCGTCCTGGTTGGTGTACTGCAAATCCACACCGAAACGGAACGCGCTGCTTCCTCCGTCAATGTAGAGGGAGTGCTTGTGGTTGAATACCGAGCGCAGTGGCTTTGCCATCCAGTAGGTGTCCACTCCCTTGCGTACATTCTGCAGTTTGGCGTTGTACTCGGTCAGACGCTCGACGACATCACTCGGGACTCCGGCCTTTACTGGGTCATAGCATCCCGCAAGAAGTTCCGTCTGGAGTTTCTCCTCCGCGTTCATCAGGTTGTAGTCGCTCAAGTCCGGAGCCTCTACCGTGCCGACGAACTTGTAGGAGATCTTCAGTTTTCCCGGAGAAGGGGCGACCGAAGTGATGACTACGACTCCGTTGGAGGCCCTCGACCCGTAAAGTGCGGTCGCGGCGGCATCCTTCAGGATGGTTATGTTCTCAATCCTGTCGGGGTCCATATCGTAAAGTTTCTGGGCGGTGATTTCAAAACCGTCCAGGATGAAGATAGGCAGGTTAGGGTTGTTCTCAAGGTTCGCCTTGCTGAATTCGTCCACATCGAGTTCCTTCGTGCCGACTCCGGACTCTCCCCTTATGTAGAGTTCCGGCACAGCGTTAGGGTCGGAACCATTGAGGTTGTTCTCCTTGATTCGGAATGAAGGGTCGAATGACTGGAGTGCCTTGATGACATTGGTCTTGGAGGCCTTCAGAAGTTCCTCCTTGCTGACGGAGACAGTGTTTCCTGTGAAACTCTCCTTGCGGATGTTGGCATATCCCGTCACGACCGAATTCTCAAGTTCGGATGCCGACTCGTCCATCACCACATCAATCACGGTCTTGCCGTTGAAGGTGATTTCCTGGGTGTCCATTCCGATGCAACTGAAGATTATGACCGGCTTCTTTGAGGATTCCGAAGTGATGTCGAGATTGTAGCGTCCCTTCTCGTCAGTCATTGTCCCCTTGGCCGTGTTCCCCTTGACATAGACAGTCACTCCCGGCACAGGCTCCCCCTGACGGTCTGTCACACGGCCGGTGACGACCACCTTGGAGGGCTGGGCTGCCACAGAGGGCTCCGGAATGAAAGCACGGGCAGGCTGCTCCGTCAACAAGGCAAATGACATTGTTGCAATGGCAGTCATCGCCAACAGGACTGTACTGCCTCCGCGTCTGATCGTTTGCTGATTATTTCGGTTGTTGCACATAATAGGTGTGTCAGTTTTTGTTTTCGAGTCCGCAAATATAAACAAATATCGCAATCTGAAATATCCCTGCCCTGTTTTTATATGTGATTTTTTACATATATCCGGCCTAAGGACCGAATATGCGTCCGGTCTCGGCAGAAGCAAAATAAATTTTGATTCTACACTCGACTTTTGCTATATTTGGAAGTTCCTTATAAATATATAAGAATATATGAATACTCCCGGCAAATGGGTTGTCGTCCGCGTCGACGGAAAGATAGCCTCTGTCTCGACGGATTATTCCGGACTGGCAGACACCGCAAAAATCCTCGCATCAAGGAAGAATCTGGATTATAAGGAGATATGCGCCTGTGTCGTTTCGGATGAGGAGATATGGCGGCTGCGGGAAAGCGTCTCATTCGATGACCTTGTCCTGTTCGGCAGCCCCTTCCGCAAGAAGATATGGAGAGCCCTGTTCAGCCTGACGCATCCGGAAGAAGGCAGGGAGGCGGTCACACCGGGAATTGAGGTCTCCCCAGGAATCAGGATGATGAGTTACAGCGACTTTGCGGAATATTGCGGATGCCCTGCGGGTGTGAGGGCTGTGGCCCACGCCGTCGGGAGGAATCCCCTGCCTGTCCTCATCCCCTGCCATCTGATAGTGCCTAAGGAGACGATGGACCGCATCAAGGAACTGCGCCGGAGCGCGGAGCAGACCCTCTTCAAAGGTGAAGACCTTTTCCCTTTCAGGATAATGGATTACGGTGAATACGCCCTCGGCAAGGACCTCAAGAGGGACCTTGTCCTCAAAGAAATCCTTTAACACAGCGTGCAGATATGGCCTCCGGGACGGTCACTCCGCCTCAAGAAGAAAGACCGCGCTGGAATAGATTGTCGGCATCTCAGGATTCAGCCCGAAATTCATCAGGAAGGAGCCTGAGAACGACTTACCGTTTCCCCAATAGCAGGACTTGTCCACATTCAGTTCCCTGACACGGTAAACCTTGTCGGAGGAAAGTCCCCTCAGATGGTAGGACGGCTTTCTGTTGCGGTCGAGATAGCGCAGGGTGTAGGCAAAGACCACAGCGCGGCTCTTGTCAGGACTCACATACATAAGTCCGTAACAGTCATTGCCGTAAGGAGATCCGAGGCGGTAAAGGTCTCCATAATAGACTATGTCGCGGTAGGACTTGAAGGACTCTATCGCCCGCTTTGAGAAAGCCTTTTCATCTTCGGTCATCGAGGCTGGCTGGAGTTCCATCCCGAGCCTCTGGGCACAGGCGACATCGAAACGGAATTTGAGCGGGGTGATGTTCCCTGTCTGGTGGTTCGGTACCGCGCTGACATGGCTGCCGCAGACTATAGAAGGATAAATCAGGTTGGTGCCGTACTGGATGAAGATTCTTGAGAGGGCTTCGGTGTTGTCGGAAGTCCAGGCCTCATTGCAGAAATGGAGGGCACCGTAATCCATCCTTCCGCCCCCGCTCGCGCAACTTTGGACGATTACATCCGGATATTTCTCACGGACACGCCTGTAAACCGAGTAGAGCCCCTGGGTGTAATCCACCCAGAAATTGCTCTGGTCCTCACCGAGTGTGGACGAGCCTGCGCTCTCGACGTGCCTGTTGCAGTCCCATTTTATGTAGTCGATGCCTTCCGCAAGACCCATAGTGGAGTCAAAGACTCCGAAGACAAAGTCCTGCACCTCAGGATTGGTCAGGTCGAGAAGCCATTGGTTGCGTATGGTGGTGACCTCACGGCCTTTCTCCTTGACTATCCAGTCTGGATGCTTCTGCGCCAGCCTGCTCTTGGGGTTGACCATCTCAGGCTCTATCCAGATACCGAACCTCAGTCCCTTCGAGTGGGCATAGTCGGCGACGGCCGACACCCCTCCTGGAAGTTTCTCCTCGACAACCTGCCAGTCTCCAAGACCCTGTGACGAACTGTTCCTCGGGAAATCCTTCCCGCCGAACCATCCGTCATCGAGCACGAACATCTCCAGACCCATTTCCGCGACATTGTCTATGATTCCCTTGAGGATGTCCTCATTGAATTTGAAATAGGTCCCCTCCCAGTTGTTGAGAAGGGTTGGGCAGATGACCGATGCGTCGTAGAGCCAGTACTTCCTCGCCCAGGAATGGAGGTTCCTCGAAGCCTGTCCCACCCCCTCGTGGCTGAAGGTGTATATCATCTCAGGGGTGCTGAAAGTCTTTCCGGCCTTCAGGACATAATCTTCCCCCGGTGCGAACCCGCCAGGCACAACGCAAAGACGGTTTGTTTCATCTATCTGGAAATCAATGTTATAGTTGCCCGACCAGGCAAGAGCTCCTGCAATCACATCGCCATAGTCCTCATTGAATGTGTCCGTCCCGAGGCTGAGCATAAAGGAAGGATTCTCGGTGTGGGTCGTCCTGACTCCCTTCATACTCCTGACCGTCTTGATTCCCGGAGTGAGCCTCTCGTGGCAGACCTGCATCTCCCTCGCCCATCCCCCGTGGAAATGAGTCAGGAGATAGTCGGAAGAATATACATTTATCGCAGGGGATGCGTATGACTCCAGTTCCACAGGCTTCTTCCCCGTGTTCGTTATTTCCGCGTGGCAGACAATGACATCTTCATTCCGATATGCGTCATAGAATAGCGCGACTTCAAGCCCCGTCTTGGGGTCGGCCAGCCTCACCTCTGTCCTTGACACCCCGTCAGACACCTCCCTGGCCGAATGCGAGACATAATCCAGTTCAGTGTTCATCCCGCCTCCGGGATAGGTCACGGCAAGGGCGCTGCAATTGAAATGCCTTCCTCCCCGTGCGGGATATGCAGGCTGTTCCGTCCCGTAATCCCCCCGTCTGTAACTCCTGTAGGAGAGGAACTGCCCAGGAGAGCCCGCCTTCAATCCGTAATGCACGAATGAGAGTTCGAGGTCCTTCTGGACCGAGAGGACCATCTGGGTTCTTTCCGTCTCAATGGAGATAATCGTATTTCCTTGTGCCTGAACAGAATAACAGGACACGACTAAAAAAAGAAAAAATATCGGAAGGCGTTTCATCTGGAGTAAATTTGAAAAGTGATGGCGCAAATGTATATAATTTTTCTATATTTGCAACGCTTCGACATTGTGACATCCCCGCCGCCACTCATCAGAAGGCTGTGCCGTAAAGTCGGCCGCACGATTAAAGCACTATGGAGACATCAAAGATACAACTAACTGACTATCACCAATTTGAAAAAATCATCAAGGAGTACTATCCTCGACTGGTCGGTTATGCCTCGATGATGCACAACAATTCCGATTCGGAAGATCTGGTGCAGGATGTCTTCACGGCTTTGTGGGAGGGCAGGCACACGCTTGTCTTTATGAATGAGGGCAAACTCGCCTCGTGGCTCTTCAAGTCCACCAAGTCCAAGATGATTGACAGAATCCGCCACAACAACGCGATTGCAGGAATCATCAGTTTCAGTTCCCTCCAGACCTCCGACATCAACTGGCTCACGGACCACGACGATGAAATCATCACAAGGCTGTGCCGTAAGGACATCGTCTCGAAAGTGATGGAATACACCGAGGAACTTCAGGAGGACAGGAAAAGCGTCTTCAGAATGTCCTATTTCTACAATATGTCGGCAAAGGAAATATCAAAGGTGCTCGGGATGCCTGTCAGGACAGTTGAAGGGCATCTTTACCGTGCGCTGAAATTCCTGCGGTCAAAATTCGGAATCGGGGAGTTCATAATAATCATCCTGCTAAACAAATTCTTCTCCTGAAAATTTTTGGAGATTCTTTGAAGTAATTCCCGTCTCCCATCCGTTATAAATAACATCACGGACAAAAAAACGGGAGATATGAATGCTTCGAAAATACTTGACTATGTCTCAGGACGGCGGCCTGACCTCGCTGACGAGGTCGAGGCGTGGATTTCAGAATCCGAAAGCAACAGGAATAAATATTACGAAATACGGCAACTGTGGGCGGTCCACGCCGTCGGGACACATTCCGACCAGGCATCTTTGGACAATGCCGTCGCTTCAATAAGGAACAGGATATATTCGGGAAAGAAGGACACACGCTACCGCAGGCGTCTTGCCCTCGCCTGGGGTGTCGCCGCCGCCCTTGCGGTTGTCGTCGCCATCGGTGTGGGGGAAAGGTATCTTCCTGCAGTAAGGCCTGTGGTGGTCTCCAACGAGGCTTCTGAAGTGTTCAGGCACAGTCTGCCGGACGGCTCGACCGTGTTTCTGAAGAAAGGGGCGTCAATTGCCTACCGTAAGAATTTCAGAAAGGACGAAAGGAGGCTCAGACTCAAGGGAGAGGCTTATTTTGACATTTCCCGTGACGAATCCCGTCCGTTCTCCGTGGAGACGGCCTGCACCGGCATCCGTGTCCTCGGGACCTCGTTCAATGTCGCGTCATTCGAGAGCACGGAGGTTGTGCTTGAGAAAGGGCGGGTGCAATTGTGCGACAGCAATGGCAATCCTGTCGCGGACCTTCATCCTGGAGAGAGGGCAGTCGTCGGCAAAGACGGTAATGTCAGCCTTTCCGCCGTCAGGACCGGGGAATACACGGGATGGAGGTACAATTACCAGGTGTATGACAAATGCACATTCGACGACTTTGTGCTCATAGTGGAGAACCGCTTCGATGTGCGCTTCGTCTATGACCCGATGAAATTCAAAGACACCTACTTCCGTCTCACCCTTTCCGAAAGCGACTCTCTCGGGGACATCCTGGATATGATGGACTACATAGCCCACATCAAATACGAAAGGAACGGGCGCAACATTTATGTGGACAAACGCTAAATTTCAACTATGATACGACTTTTCACTTTTTTGGCGGCCCTGCTTCTGTCCGCATCCGTGTCATTTTCCCGGGACAAGGAGATGACAATTGATGTCACGGGCAAGAAAATGGAGCAGGTGCTTAAAGAAATATCCTCTATGACAGGGGTATATTTCTCGTATGACCTGAGCGTCGTGGACACTCCGGTGCCTGTCAGGGGCAAAGTCAGCGGCACCCTGAAGACCGTCCTTGACACTGTGTTCTCCGGAACGGGAATCGAATGGACGGAAATCTCATCCGACAGGATAGCCCTCACAAGAAAGGCGGTCCCGAAGACTGACAGGAAACGCATACAGGTCAAAGGCAAGGTGACAGACGCAGAGGGCAATCCCCTCCCCGGGGTCGCCGTGATGGAGAATGTCTCCAACGCGACAGTGACCGATGCCGACGGGCTCTGGTCCCTGACTGTTTCCGCAGACGGCATCCTCAAATTCAACTGCATAGGATATAAGGACACTGAGGAGAAGGTGCTCTCAAGAGGGGTCATCAATGTCACGATGCAGGAGGAGGTCCTCGACCTTGACGAACTGGTGGTCGTGGGATACCGCACAGTCAAGAAAATATCCCTCACGGGCTCCGTCTCTACAATCTCGGCAAAGGCGAAGGAGGACCAGCCCATCACGAACACCACCCAGATGCTCTACAACACTCCGGGAATCTGGGTCAACCAGGGAGGCTCGCAGCCA
>JBJEJS010000311.1:0-1920 GCA_051878235.1 Candidatus Cryptobacteroides sp. | reverse complement strand
AAAGGGGAGAAAGCGTATGTTGAGAATCCCGCTATGGCAACAGGAAACAACTGTTTTACGGCTTCTCCTGGCATTAACGACTGGTACGAGACTGTGAAAATCAACTACTGCGACACCCACAGCAGGACCTGGGACAAGATGTATGACATCGTGCGCTTCTGGGCGGCCAAGGGCGTTGACGGATTCAGGTGCGATATGGTGGAACTCGTGCCCTGCGACTTCTTCAAATGGCTTATAGAGAAAATAAAGGAGGAGTTCCCGTCAGTAATCTTCATCGCGGAAGTGTACCAGAAGGATTTGTACAGCAAATATATCCGCTATGTCGGATTTGACTATCTCTATGACAAGTCAGGGCTTTACGACACCCTTCGGACGATTGTGGAGAAAAATGTGGATGACAACGGCCTGCCTGTGGAACTTTGGCAGTCGGCGGAGAGGATCACAAAGAACTGGCAGTCACTCGGCGACTTGCAGCCATATATGCTTAATTTCCTTGAGAATCACGACGAGCAGAGGTTCGCATCGGATTTCTTCGGCAAGTCCGCACTCAGTTCCTTTGCCCCATTTTATGTCTCGCTGTTCCTGAACAGGGCTCCGTTTATGCTTTATATGGGAGAGGAACTCGGAGAGAGGGGGATGGACGAGGAAGGCTTCAGCGGACTCGACGGCAGGACAACCATCTTTGACTGGTGGAGCGTGGACTCCTTGAGGAAACTCCACACAATCATCCACAAAGGCTTATACAAGGATTCCGATGCTGAGGCGCTCTCCCAGGCGGGGCTTACGCCACAGGAGGCTACGGTGTTCTGCAAATACGCCAAAGCGCTCAGGTTCGCAAGCAGCGACGATGCCATCAGAAAGGGAATGGTCTATGACCTTTGCTATTGCAATGCCTGCTCTCCAGGATTTGACAGGCGCAGGCACTTTGCTTTCCTGAGGGATTTCGAGGACGAGACTCTTCTGTTTGCGGTTAATTTTTCGTCAGAGCCTGCCGCTATGGAACTTGCAATCCCGCCTCACGCCTTCGAATGGCTTGAACTCCCGCAGACAAAGATGCTCAATTCGGAAACGCCGATCCGGATCAATGTCCCCGCTTTTGGAGGAGCGATGTTCCGTCTTTCAGAACAACGGAAGAAGTGAAGGATGTGTGCGTGTCCCTGTAGCGGACCTTCACTCTTTTGCCGATGAGGCTTTCACCCGGGGAGGCAATGACGGCAGACCAGACGTGAGGAGACTTCATATTCCGTAAGGGGATGAAGTCTCTTTTGTTTTTCTTCCTTTCCTCCTTTGCCGCCCTGCGGTTGAACTCAATCACCTCAAGGACCTCAGGGGCGGTAACCCCTTGCATACTAAACGGAATCCAGCCTTTGAGCCCGCTTGCCTTCATCTCAAGGATTCCGTCAGTTGAGCCTCCGAACACATTAACTGTCAGCAAAGTGCTATCAGAGGGAACAGACATTGAGGCATACGCGCTGCACAATTCATCCTCAGGTCTCCCGACACATTTGTATCTGAGGGCATAGTCCCCGTTTCCTTTGAAGTCAGCGATGAAATAACCCCTCGGAGCCCCGCAGTTCTGCAGGGCGTATGGAATCCCGTCCTTGTCACGCACACCTCTCCACCAACTGCCACAGGATGCTCCGGCAACCAGAATCTCGGTCTGACTGCCTGAAGGAGTCTTGAGGGTATGCCTTGAGACTGTGTGCGTATGCCCGAAAACAGGCATCAGCCTGCCCGCCTTCTCCAGGATGGCGAAAACGCTGTCCGCCCTTTCAGAACGCCCGAATGGGATATGTGCCGCAAAAACCGTAAGGGAGACCTTGCCCGGAGGGGCTGTCACGACGGAATCCAGCCACTCTTTCTGTCTTGCGGTCAGTCCGTCCTCATATTCTCCTCTCTCACTATGTCTCACATCATTCA